>JBPYDW010000297.1:0-24910 GCA_051986335.1 Vulcanimicrobiaceae bacterium
GGCAAAAACGCCGGATGAATGTTGATGGTGTTCGGAAAATCGCGCACGAAGTTCTCGTCGAGCAAATGCATCCAGCCGAGCAACAGGATGAGTTGCGGGTGCTCGGCACCGACCGCAGCTCGCAAGCGCTCGTCATAAACGGCGCGCGTCTCGTGCGCGCGATCCCAGACGATGGTGTGAACCCGAACGCCCGCGGCGTTCGCGCGTTCGATGACGTAGGCGCCGGGATTGTTGCAAATCAATGCCTTTACGTTCAACGGTAAGCGACCGTCGCGCACGCGATCCAGGACCGCCGCGAAGTTGCTGCCGTTTCCCGACGCGAACGCGACGGTATCGATGGACTGCTCGCCGAAACCGAACCGCTCGACGACGTTCGCACCCACCTGACGCCGATAGTAGTCGCATAACTTCGCGGCGCCGACGGCCGGGATCAAAGCACGCGAGTAACCGCGCTCGCGAAGCTTCGCTAGCGCAGCTACGAGTAAATTCGGGCCGATGGCCGAACCGCGGTGCGCGGACGCGACGCCAAATGGGCCAAAGATGCCGACGCCGGGCTGTGCGCCCATCTGCCGCAGCCAGGCGAAGCGCAGGCCGCGCGGATCGTAGGTTGCAAAGCCGGCGATCTCGTCGCCGGCGTGCGCGACGACGCTGCACCCGGCGAACGCCTCCGAGCTCCAGGTTCCACCGAACGTTTGGTCAATCCACGCTAGGAACCGCTCGTCTTCGCTGCCCACGTCGGAGATCGTGAAGCCCGTCGCGTCGAGCGCACGCTGCGCGTTCGATAGTGACTGCATGCCGAAGCGCTCGTCGCTCAAATCGACGGCGAGGTTCTCCAAACTTTTCACGCTTTAGGCGTCGCGATCGCCGCGCGCAGGATGCACCACGACCTGCGCTTCGTCGTCGCTGCGCGCTTCGATCCAACCGACGACCGCGGCCCCGGGGGATTCCGCCACCGCCTTGGCCGCATCTTCAATTGGAACGATCAGCGTGTAGCCGATGCCCATGTTGAGCGTGCGATAACGCTCGTCGACGCTGAGGTCACCACGGCGCACCAGCTCGCGCTCGATCGCCGGAACTTGCCAGCGCGACTGTTCGAAGATGGCTCGCACGTTTGCCGGGAGCGTCCGCGGAACGTTCTCCAGCAACCCGCCGCCGGTGATATGTGCCATCGCCTTCACGCGCGCTACCCGTTCGATCGCCCGCACTGCAGCGTAGTACGACGGATGCTCGGCCAGCAGCGCATCGGCGAAGGTCGCTCCCTCGAACGGCCGCAGCCATTCGTCGCGCGGAATCAACGCGCGCGCCAACGAGTAGCCGTTGGTATGTAGTCCAACCGCCGGCAAGCCGACGATCGCGTCGCCGGGCACGACCGTCTGCGGATCGGGAACGTCGTTGCGATCGACGACGCCGACGATCGTTCCCGCTAAGTCGAAATGATCGGCGTCGTATACGCCCGGCATCTCCGCGGTCTCTCCGCCGAGCAGCGCGCAGTTGTGGTCGCGACAGGCATCGGCGCAACCCTTCACCACCAACGCTGCCACCTCGGGATCGAGCTTGCCGACGGCATAGTAGTCGAGAAAAAATAACGGGGTCGCATTGACGACCAAGATATCGTTGACGCAATGGTTGACCAGATCGCGGCCAACGCCATCGTATCTGCGCAGCTCCGCGGCGATGAGAATCTTTGTGCCGACGCCATCGGTCGATGCAACCAGCGCGCGGCGCTCGTCGCCGGGCAACTTGAAAAGCCCGCCAAAACCGCCGATGGCGTCGAGCTGATCGGGATGACGCCAGGCCGAGAGGAGGTCCTTGTAGCGAGCCACCGCCGCGTTACCGGCATCGATATCCACACCGGCGCGGCCATACGCGCCGCTCATTGCGCGCAATCCGCAGGGCGTTGCCGACCGGCCACGCGAACGTACGTCATCGAGGCGCTCATATCGCGTGCCCTATTCCCTCCGGGCTAATCTAAGCCTGGCTCTGAAAGGTTGACCATGCAAGTCCGTATCGCTCACGATGCGCCGGCGACCGTGCATACCAGCGCTATCGTCGTTCCGGTGTTCAGCGATGCCGTTCTCGACGGTGCCGCAAAAGACGTCGACGCTGCGCTAGGCGGTGCCATCGCCGGTGTGTTTTCCAGCGGAGAAATCAAGGGCAAGGTCGCTGAAACGAGCCTGATTCATGCGTCCGGTAAGCCGTTCGAACGGGCGTTGATCGTCGGTCTAGGCGAACGCACAAAATTCGAACCGCAACTCTTGGCGCGCTACGTCGGTACGGCGGTGCGAATGCTGGGGCGAAAGAACATCGGCGCGATCGCGGTGGCGATGCCACCGCAGGCCAAGGGCAATGAAGCGGCGTGTGCCTCGTTTGCCGCCGAAGGCGCGGTGACCGGATCGTTCGACATCACGCTCTATCAAGAAAAACCGGAAAAAAAGATTGCGGTGCAAACGGTCACGTTGCTCGATGGCGGCTTAGACGAAACAGCCTTCGAGGCCGGCTGCCGGCGCGGCGTCATCGTTGGTGAGTCGGTAAACTTTGCACGCCGGCTAGCCGCCACGCCCGCCAACGACATGACGCCCACCCATCTCGCCGACGAGGCAACGCTGGTTGCCGGCGAAGCGGGACTCGCGATCGACGTGCTCAACGAGGAGCGCGCTCGTAAGGAAGGCATGGGATCGTTTCTTTCGGTCGCCCAAGGAAGCGCGCAACCACCCAAGATGATCGTGCTCACCTACAAGGGCGATTCGTCCAGCAAAGAGACGCTGGCGCTCGTCGGCAAAGGCATCACCTTCGACACCGGCGGTATCTCGATCAAACCCGCCGAGCGTATGGAAGAAATGAAGTACGACATGTCCGGCGGCGCTGCCGTGATCGCCACCATGCTGGCGATCGGCAAGCTCAAACCAAAGATCAACGTGATCGGCATCGTTCCCGCGACCGAAAACATGCCCGGCGGCAAAGCCACCAAACCCGGCGACATCGTCAAAGCAATGAACGGCAAGACGATCGAGGTGATCAACACCGATGCCGAAGGGCGGCTCATTCTCGCCGACGGTCTGTGTTACGCCAAGAAGTTGGGCGCAACCAAGATCGTCGACTGCGCGACGTTAACCGGCGCCTGCGTTATCGCTCTGGGACACGCCGCCAGCGCCGCCATCACCAACGACGATGAGTTCGTACAGACGTTTCTAACCGCCGCCAAACCGAGCGGCGAACGCTACTGGCAGATGCCCGCCTACGAAGACTACGCCATCGCGATGAAGAGCGACATCGCCGATCTCAAGAACACCGGAGGTCGCCCCGGCGGCGCACTTACCGCGGCGGCATTTCTGAAGGCGTTCGTCGACGATACGCCCTGGATTCACCTCGACGTTGCCGGAACCGCATACGTCGATGGCGAGACGGCGTGGCAGGCGAAGGGTCCGACCGGAACGCCCGTGCGCGCACTGCTCTCGTTGACCGAAACGCTGGCCGGCACGCCGGTCATCCATGCCAACGGCGCGGCCACGGTTACCGCCTAAACACCGCTCTTCGTTCGCAGCGGCTCGCCGGTACGCAGACGCAATACCGCAATCGTGGTGTCGTGCGGCGTTATAAACGTGCGCCGCGACCGGTGATCAGGTTGTAGATCAACAGGATGACGGCGATCACCAGCAGGATGTGAATCAGGCCGCCGCCGATATGGAGCACGAGCCCGATCAACCACAGAACGACAAGGATGACGAGGATCGTCCAGATGATTCCAGCCACTTTGTATACCCCCGCACTTGGGTTGCGAATTCGCTAGCCGTTAGTACCCGGACAGGCGAGAAGGTAAACCTTTGTCTGCGTTTGTGGCACCGTGACGATTCGCAAGGCGACCGGCGACGACCTCAGCGCAATCCTCGCCGTCATCGCCACCACGCCGTGGAATAAGGCCGACTACGTTCGGCGCCAGATCGACGCCGGCAACGTCTTGGTCGCGTGCGAAGACGATCGCGCCGTCGCATTCGTCTGCTGGAATACCGAGTTCTTCTCGCTCCCATTCGTGTGGTTCGTGGCGGTGCTGCCACAGTATCGCCGCCGCGGCATCGCAAATCAGCTATTCGACGCGGTCGAGGCGCGCTGTTACGGCCACCAAATCTACTCGTCGACAAACCTGAGCCACGAGGGCATGCAGCGCTTGCTCGAGGGTCGCGGCTATCTGGGCGTCGGCGAGATCGATCTCGATCCGGGCGACCCCGAAGTCTTCTATCGCAAGGATTTGAACGCAACAAATGGATAGCGGCGCTTGGACGCCCGCGGTAGGCTACCGATATGACGAGCTTCACCGTTACGCCGCTGCCTTCCCAGATCGCCGAACGCGCGCGCACTACATCACACGACGAGTTTGGTAACCACCTCTTCGCCCGCGTCCAGACCGAGGACGGCGCGCCCTGCCGCCACTGCCTGCGCCGCGCCCGAGCCGGAGAAGCCGTCGTGCTGTTCTCCTACAGTCCGTTCGCCATCGCCAATCCGTACAAGGAAGTCGGTCCGATCTTCGTGCACGCCGGCGACTGCGAACGCTATGCTGACGACGCAGCGCTGCCCGAACAGATGCGCGAAAACATCGTCTTGCGCGGTTACGATGCCGGTCAGGAGATCGCTCGCGCCGAGGTGATAACCGACGGCGACGCGGAAGCGAAATTGGCCTCGCTGCTCGAGGACCCCCAGATCGCGTTCGTTCACGCCCGATCCCTGACCAGCGGCTGTTATTTCTATCGAATAGACCGCTCGAGCTAGGGGCGCTGCAACCGCACGGGTGGCCGCCCCGGTCGTGTTGAACGCCATGTCCACCGTGCAAAAACCCATCGTAACGCCGCCGGTGCCCGTCGAGGACGCGCGCCCGTACGAACCCGCCGCCGGAATCGCCGCATCGCGCCGCGTCACCGCCGCCAACATCAAACGGCGCAAAGGTAAGACGCTCATTCCGATCGTCACCGCGTACGACGTGCCGTTCGCGCGATTCGTCGAAGAGGCCGGCATCGACGTGATTCTGGTCGGCGACAGCCTGGGCAACGTCGTGCTCGGATACGACGAGACCACGCCGGTGACGATGGAAGAGATGATCCATCACGCCCGCGCGGTGTCGCGCGGCACCACGCGAGCGCACCTCATCGTCGACATGCCCTTCGGCTCGTATCACGTCAGCAACGAAGAGGCGCTGCGCAACGCGATTCGCTTGGTGAAAGAGGGCGGCGCGTGCTCGGTCAAACTCGAGGGTGGAACCCACGAGTCCGAGGCGATTCGCGCGATCACGTCGTGCGGCATACCGGTGGTCGGACACATCGGCGTGACGCCGCAGACCGCGAGCCTCGGGCCGGGCTATCGCAAGCGCACCAATCGCAATCGCCTGATGAACGATGCCAAAGCCGTCGAGGCCGCCGGCGCGTACGCCATCGTGTTGGAAGTCGTCGATCCGGAAGTGGCCGCCGAGCTCACCCGCGAGCTGACGATTCCAACGATCGGGATCGGCTCCGGCCCAAGCTGCGACGGACAGGTTCTCGTGTTGCACGACGTTCTGGGCATGTACCCGCACTCGCCGCCATTTGCCAAACGCTACGCCGAGGTCGGCGCGGTTACGGTCGGCGCGCTACGCGCGTTTGCCGACGATATCCGCGAACGGCGGTTTCCCGAATAAGTCGCGACCCCTCAAGCGAGGACGCGCGGTTTGTGCGCGGTCGGAACGTTTGGATAAACGCCGGTTAGGCATCCGGTACACAGTTCGTCCCTCGGCCGGCCGGTGGCTTCGATCAGTCCGTCTAAACTGAGATAGCCCAGCGAATCGGCGCCCGTCTTCTTGCAGATCTGCTCGATCGAGTTGTTGGCGGCGATCAGCTCGTCGTAGGTCGCCATGTCGACGCCCAAGTAACACGGATGCTTGATCGGCGGCGAAGTGATGCGCAGGTGCACCTCAACCGCGCCGGCGTCGCGCAGCAACTGCACGATGCGCGGCGTGGTCGTGCCGCGCACGATCGAGTCGTCGACCACGACTACCCGCTGATCGCGCAAGTTGTCGACCACCGGATTGAACTTCAGCTGTACGAACCGGTTTCGCATGTTTTGATCGGGGCTGATGAACGTGCGGCCAATGTACCGGTTCTTGATCAATCCCTCGATGTACGGCAGATCCGCCTGCGCCGCAAAGCCGATGCCGCCCGGTACGGCCGAGTCGGGAACCGCCATGACCACGTCGGCTTCTACCGGATGCTCCTTAGCGAGTTGCCGGCCCATCTCGTACCGGGCCATATAGATCGACCGGTTCGCCAGCGTAGAATCCGGCCGCGCAAAATAAATGTACTCGAAGAGGCACAGCGCCGGATGGGCGTCGGGAACTTTGACTATCGTCGATTCGAAGACGCCGTTGCCGATGCGCAGTATCTCGCCGGCTTCGATCTCGCGCACGTACTGCGCGCCGATCGTCATCAGCGCGCACGACTCTGAAGCGACCACCCAACCACCGTCGCCGTACTTTCCCAAGCACAAAGGACGCACGCCCCAGGGATCGCGGAACGCATAGAGTTCGTCCTTGGTGCACAGCACGACAGAGTATGCGCCCTTGGCTTTGCGGATCACCGAGCTCAAGCGCTGGGTCATCGTCCCTTCCGCCTCGACGATGGCCTTTGCCATTACCTCGGAATCGGAAGTAGCTTGTAAGATCGTCGTCGGACCGAGCGTCTCGCGCAGCGAGTCGGTATTGGTGAGGTTGCCGTTATGCGCGAAGGCGAAATCGCCGATCGACGTTGCCTCGAGTAGCGGCTGAGCGTTGACGACCACCGACGAGCCGGTGGTGGAATAACGCGTGTGGCCGATTGCGATATAACCGCTGAGCGAGCTGAGGATCTCTTCGTCGAAGATCGCGCCCAGTAAGCCCATGTCCTTATGCGAGCGTATCGTGCCTCCGTCGGCGGCGGCGATGCCGGCCGACTCCTGGCCGCGGTGCTGAAGCGCGTAGAGTGCGAAAAACGCGAGCCGGGCCGCATCCCGGCCCGGCGCGAATACTCCAGCTATCCCGCACATGGCCCTGGCAACACCCTGAACACTACCCTCACAGTTTTCCTAACCGTTAGGTGCGTCCCTTTGGTTCCCGGGCGGAAGCCGGGGCGTCAGACCTTCGCTATATCGGTCCTATACGTCAGGCCGTGCGCGCCAAGACGGCCCGACAGCGTGCGCACGGCGTCGTACGCTTTTTCGCGCGCCGCGGCCACGTCATCCGCCGAAGCGGTAACGGTAAGAACGCGGCCGCCGCTGGCCATGACGCGACCGTTGGCAATCCCGGTCGATCCCCAGAAGGCGTGCGCGTCATCGCCCAAGTCGACGTCCGGATTCAATCCGGCGAGCGGAGTTGACGATCGCGGGTAATCGCCGGTCGCCAGCACGACGCCGACGCAGGCCCGCGGCGCGAACGTCGCCAGGCTCACATCCATCGCACCGCCGGCCGCCGATTCGAGCAAGGCGGCAAAGTCGCCGGCGACGCGAGGCATCAACACTTGCGTTTCGGGATCGCCAAAACGAACGTTGAACTCGATGATGTAAGGACCATCGGCCGTCCACATCAGGCCGCAATACAACACGCCGATATAGTTCTCACCCTCGGCAAGCAACCCGCGCAGCACCGGCGCGAGAATCTTCTCCCGAACTTGATCTGCCATATCCTCGGGAAAGCCGACCGGCGGGGAATACGCACCCATTCCGCCGGTGTTGGGACCGGTATCGCCATCTCCCGCGCGTTTGTAATCGCAGGCGGCCGCGATGCCGACGATCGCGCGGCCGTCGAGCAGCGCAAAGAAACTCACCTCGCGGCCGCTCAAGCGCTCTTCGAGGAGAACCTCGTTTCCGCCGCCCGGAACCTTGCCTCCATCGTACCAATCGGCCAATACATCGCGCGCCGCACTCGTATCGTCGCAGACGACCACGCCTTTTCCGGCTGCCAAGCCATCGGCCTTAACCACCACGCCGCCGCTCCAGTCATCGAGTATTTTGCGCGCGCCCTCGAGCGAATGCACGACGTGCGCGCGAGCGGTCGGAATGCCGTGACGCTCCATGAAACGCTTGGCGAAAATCTTGCTCGTTTCTAACCGGCCACCGGAACGGTTGGGGCCGAAGACCGCGATCCCGGCGTCGCGCAGCCGGTCGCCGACACCGGAGGCGATCGCCGTTTCCGGACCGAGCACGACCAGATCGATCTTCTTCTCGAGCGCGCGTTGGGCGATCGCCTTGCCGTCGGTTGGAGCCAGATCCGTCCAGTTTTCGCCGCGACTTGCCGTACCGGCGTTGCCGGGCACCGCGAAGATTGCCTCACACGACGGTGACGACGCAAGCCGCCAGGATAGCGCATCCTCGCGAGCACCGTTGCCAACCACCAAGATGCGCATCATTCCCACTCCACGGTTGCCGGCGGTTTTGAGGTGATATCGTAGGCTACGCGATTGACGCCGCGCACTTCGTTGACGATGCGCGTCGAGATTCGCTCCAGAAGGTCGTGCGGTAGGCGGGCCCAATCGGCGGTCATGCCGTCCTCGCTGGTTATCGCCCGCACCGCAACCAGGTTGGCATACGTTCGACCATCACCCATGACGCCGACCGATTTTACCGGCGTGAGAACGGCAAAGTACTGCCACGGCTTGGGCGTGAGATCGGCGGCGTCGATCTCCTGGCAGGCGATCGCATCGGCCTCGCGCACGACGCGTAGCCGGTCCTCGGTGATGTCGCCGATGATCCGCACCGCAAGACCGGGTCCCGGAAACGGCTGCCGCTCGACGATACGCTCGGGCAGGCCGAGCACGCGCCCGAGCTCCCGAACTTCATCCTTGAACAACGAACGCAGCGGCTCGATCAACGCCAAGTTCATCGTCTCCGGCAAACCGCCAACGTTGTGGTGCGACTTGATCTTGTGGCCGGCCTTGCTCTCCGGCGTCTTCGATTCGATGACGTCCGGGTAGAGCGTGCCTTGCACCAAGTACTTCACTCCCGGAATTCGCTTGGCTTGCTCCTCGAAGAGGCGAATGAATTCGTGCCCGATGATCACGCGCTTGCGCTCGGGGTCCTCAACGCCGGCCAGCGCGTCCAAGAACCGGCGGCGGGCATCGACCGCCACCACGTTGAGGTGTAAGACGTCGCGGAACGCGGCCACGACATCCTCCGCCTCGCCTTTGCGAAGCAACCCATGATCGACAAAGACGCAGGTCAGCTGTTCGCCGATCGCTCGCGCCACCAGCGTTGCCGCAACGGCGGAATCGACGCCGCCGGAGAGCGCGCAAATGACCTTGTCGCTACCGACCTTTGCGCGAATCTCCTCGACCGCTCGGTCGACGAACGACTCCATCTTCCAATCCGCCGGCAACCCCGCGATGTCGTGAAGAAAGTTTGCCAAGATCCTTCGGCCGTATTCGGTGTGCCCGACCTCGGGATGGAACTGCACGCCGTACAAGCGACGTTGCGAATCGCCCATCGCCGCAATCGCACAGCGCTGTGTCGACGCCAGCGCGTCGAACCCGGCCGGCAACTGCACGACCGAATCGCCGTGCGACATCCACACGCGCGATTCTTTGGGAACCCCCGCGAGCAACCCGCGTGCGTTCTCGATCGTCAACGTCGCCGGCCCGTATTGCGACTGCCCGACTTCGTCCAATTGTGCACCCGCGTGGCGCGCCACCAATTGCATGCCGTAGCAGATACCGAGCACCGGAACGCCGCTGCTCAAAATCGCCGGATCGAGGTCGGGTGCGGACCTCGTTAAGGTCGACTCGGGACCCCCGGAAAGAATTAGCGCCCTCGCTCCGCGCTCGGCCAGTTTCGACCACGGCGTATCGTGCGGGACGATCTCGCAGTAAACGCCCGATTCGCGAACGCGGCGCGCGATCACCTGACTGTACTGTGCGCCGAAGTCCAGGACGAACGCGGTCACGATTGCCTAGGCCGCAGCTTTGGCCGCTGCGATGGTCGCGTCGTAGTCGGGTTCCGCAGCCACTTCCGGCACGACCTCGAGATACTTGATCGTCTTGTCTTTACCGATCACGATGTTGGCGCGGCCCAGCAGCCCCAGCTCCTTGATGCGCAGCCCGTAGTTGTAACCGAAATCGTGGGTCTGGTAATCCGAGAGGGTGGCGATCTCGCTGACGCCTTCCGCACCACACCAGCGGGATTGCGCAAACGGCAAGTCCATGCTTACCACGTAGGTCGCTACGCCGGCGAGCTCGGCCAAGCGGCTATTGAATTTCTTCGTCTCGATGTGGCAAACTTTGGTGTCGAGCGAGGGCACGACGATCAGCAGCGCCGCGCGTTTGCCGCCGTCGGTTACGGTGTCCAGCGTCGCGGTCGCCAAGTCGGCGGCGGCCAGCTCGAAGTCCGGTGCGGGTTGCCCGGTCGTTAGCGACGGGCCAAGCAAGGTGACCGGCTTTCCTCGGAACGTCATTTCGCCGGTTCGTTCTTGTGCGGTTGCAGTTGCCATCAGTGTTTCTCCTTACGTCAGTATCTCTTGCATTCGGTTCGCATCCAGGGCGAAGCGCACTTCCATCGCAATGCGCTCGCCGACCGAGACGTCGCGTCCCCAGCGGTAGGCCGAGTACGGCGTATAACGCGTCCCGGGTGACCCTGGGATGCGCAATGAGACGTCGTAGACGACGAACTCCTTAGGCGGCCCGGCAACGATGACGCACTGAAGCGCGAACGGGCCGATGGTTCCGGGTGGCCGGTTTGCTTGCGTTGCGGCAACGAAGCGTTCGCCCATCTCGAAGGCCTTCTCCAGCATCGACTCGGTGAGCGTTGCGGCGATGTGGCCAGCCTCCTCGAGCCGCATCGGAATACCGCGCACCGCCGCCAGCGATGCCGGCGGCACGTTACGGAATCCCTCGAGATTCGTTTGCCGCCGCGTGTCGGTGCCCATCAGCTCGAGCTCGCCGAGGATCGGCGAGTAAAAGAAGTTCAGGTTGACCGAGGGGCCCAGCGCATACTCTTCGATCACCGCTTGCGCCAGCCCGTCCCGGTTCACCATCCCTTCCGCCATGAAATCTTGCGCGACTCGCTCGTACTCTTCCGGCGAGGCGCACAGAAAAAATGCGCGCTCGAACGAGACTTTAGCGTGCGGTGCCTTCACCATCACCAGCCGGTCGATCTCGCT
The DNA here is from genome assembly GCA_051986335.1 of Vulcanimicrobiaceae bacterium. Taxonomy (GTDB): domain Bacteria; phylum Vulcanimicrobiota; class Vulcanimicrobiia; order Vulcanimicrobiales; family Vulcanimicrobiaceae; genus JBPYDW01. The sequence continues at coordinate 11,138 of JBPYDW010000297.1, forward strand.
GGGCGAGCGGAACTGCAGCGGCGCGCGGATGCCCGCCGCCTTCAACAGCGCGTATTGATTGTTGGGCTCGTTGCGCTCCTCGGCACGCAACAGCGAGCGATTTCCGAAGAACGGGATCTGCATGCCGCTCTCGATCTCATCGTAGGAAAAACGCTGATGCAGGTAGACCTCGAACGAGCGGTTGGCGAGGAATATTGCATTCTCTTCGAAGAGGTACTGCTGAATGTCGGGGCTCAGGATGTCGGTGAACGCGGCGAGTTCGAGCGTCGCGTCGACGCAGCCGCGGCCGACCGGTGCCTCGTGACGGGCGTAGTGCCGTATGTAGGTCTGTTCTCGTCCTTTGGCCGTCACGATGAGATTGCGCAGTCCGGCCGCACGCGCGCCGGCCGCCACTTCCAGCGCCGAATGGCTGCCGACCGAACACAACGCCAGCTGCGAACGATTGTACGTCGCGAGCGCTCTTTCAACGCTGGGGTGCACGGCCCGAAGGTACGACTTACAGGCGACTGACTCCCCGTCATGGTAGAACTAGAGGATGGAAACGGCATCGGCCCTACGAACGGTCGGCCACTTCGTCTCCGGCGCGAACCATGCCGGCGGCACTGCAGCGCGTTATGGCGACATCTACGATCCGGCGCATGGCCGCGTCCAAGCGCGCGTTGCGCTTGCCGACGCAGCCGTCGTCGACGCCGCCGTTGCGGCAGCCAAGCGCGCGTTTCCGGCCTGGCGCACACTCCCGCTGGGCAAGCGTGCCGAGGTTCTCCTCGCCTTCCGTGAGAACGTTCGCCGCCACGCCGACGATTTCGCGGCCATCGTTTCCAGCGAGCACGGAAAGACGCGCCCCGACGCCGCCGGCGAAGTCGTACGCGCGCTGGAAGTGATCGATTTTTGTTGCGGGCTTGCGCAGCAAATGAAGGGACAGCTGAGCGAAAACGTTTCGAGCGGCATCGATACGTACTCGTTGCGGCAGCCGTTGGGCGTTTGCGCCGGAATTACGCCGTTCAACTTTCCGATGATGGTACCGATCTGGATGTTGGTGCCGGCGCTCGCTGCCGGCAACACCTTCGTTCTCAAACCGTCGGAGCGCGACCCGTCCGCATCGTTGCTGATGGCGGCGCTGCTGCAGGAGGCCGGATTACCCGACGGCGCCTTCAACGTGGTCCAGGGCGACAAGGTCGCCGTCGATGCGTTGCTGGAGCATCCGGACGTCGCCGCCGTTTCGTTCGTCGGCTCGACACCGATCGCTCGCTACATCTACCAGACCGCTGCAGCGCACGGAAAGCGCGTGCAAGCTTTGGGTGGCGCGAAGAATCACATGGTCGTCATGCCCGACGCCGACATGGAAGCGGCGGCCGACGCGCTGGTTTCCGCGGCGTATGGATCGGCCGGTCAACGCTGCATGGCGATCTCGGCGTCGGTATCGGTCGGCGCTGCCGGCGACGCGCTGATGGCCGCCGTTCGCAAGCGCATCGCCACGCTCAATGTTGGACCGGGCGACTCCGCCGCGACCGACATGGGACCGGTTGTGACGCCTGCTGCCCGCGAACGCATCCTCGGTTACATCGACGCCGGCGTGCGCGAAGGCGCTACGCTGCTCGCCGACGGTCGCGACCTCGTGGTGAGCGGGCATGAGAGCGGTTTCTTCGTCGGGCCGACGCTGTTCGATAACGTCGCGCCGCATATGTCTATTTATAAGGAAGAGATCTTCGGGCCGGTGCTGGTCAACGTGCGGGCCGCTTCGCTGGATGAGGCCCTAGCAATCATCTCCGCCAATCCATACGGAAACGGAACGTCGATCTTCACGCGCAGCGGCGCCGCGGCTCGGCGCTTCCAAAGCGAAGTCGAGGCGGGGATGGTCGGCGTGAACGTTCCGATCCCGGTACCCGTCGGCTACTACTCTTTCGGCGGCTGGAAGGCGTCGCTCTTCGGCGACCTGCACATCTACGGTGAAGACGCCTTTCGCTTCTACACCCGCGGCAAGGTCGTAACGTCGCGTTGGCTCGAGAGCGAGGACGCCGGCATGAACTTGGAGTTTCCGACACACAAATGACGCAGGCATTTCCCGGGGCGTCCATGCACAAACCGCTCCTGGATCTGGAAGTCCGCGTAGAAGCCAGCCGCTGCCTGTACTGTTACGACGCGCCATGCATCCGGGCGTGTCCGACGCACATCGATATTCCCGCGTTCATCGCCCAAATTGCCGACGGCAATTTGAAAGGAAGCGCGCGGACGATACTGGAGGCAAATCCGATGGGTGCCTCATGCGCCCGCGTCTGTCCGACGGAAGAACTGTGCGAAGGTGCGTGCGTGTACGCCGAGGATGAGACGCCGATCCGTATCGGAGACCTTCAGCGCTACGCCACCGATTGGGTGCGCGCTAGCGGCGCAGTCCTCTTCCAAGCTGGAGCCCCGACCGGCAAATCGGTCGCAGTAATCGGCGGCGGACCGGCCGGACTCTCCGCCGCGCGCGACCTCCGCCGCTTCGGGCACGCGGTCACGATCTTTGAAGCTAAGGAACAACTCGGTGGCCTCAATACCTACGGCATCGTTCCCTTCCGCCTAGATCTCGACGTCGCGCTATGGGAGGCCGACGAGGTTCGCAAGCTCGGATGTGACGTGCGTACCGGCGTCCGCGTCGGCGTCGACGTGGAGGCGCAATCGTTGCTCGACGAATTCGGCGCGACTATTCTGGCCTGCGGCATGGGCGGCGTGCCGAGGCTCGACATCCCCGGCGGCGAGTACGTCGTCGACGCTCTCGATCTTATCGAACGCGCTAAGACCGGAACCATGACGACCGCGGTTGGCCCGCGCGTGGCGGTAATCGGCGCGGGCAATACCGCGATCGACGCGTTGACCTGCTGCAAACGTTTGGGAGCGGAGCGCGTCACCATGTTCTACTGGCGCGGCGAGGAGCAGATGACCGCCTACGCGTTCGAGTACGACTTTGCCAAGCGTGAAGGCGTCGAGTTTCGCTTCTCTTGTGCGCCGGTGCGCGTCCTCATCGAAGACGACAGGGTTGCCGGCGCCGAGTTCGTGCGGACGCGTTCCAAGACGCGCAACGAGCCGCCGTTGCCGGTCGCCGGCAGCGAGTTCATCGAGCAGGTCGACACGATAATCGCCGCCATCGGCCAGAGCCGCTTGGAATCCACGTTCGACGCTCTCGGTGTCGCACATAAACGCGGTGTCGTGCTCGTTGACGCGAAGCTGGGCACCTCGCGGCGCGGCGTCTTCGCCGCCGGCGACTGCATCTTCGAGAAAGGGTCGCGTGAGGCGATGGTCGTTGAAGCAGCGGAGCAAGGGAAGATCGCTGCGCACAGCGTCAATGCCTTCCTCGGCGGGAGCGCTTGATGGCGAACTTACGCACGACGCTGGCCGGAATCGCCAGCCCAAATCCATTCTGGTTGGCCTCTGCGCCGCCGACCAACAGCGGATATCAGGTCATGCGGGCTTTCGAGGCCGGCTGGGGCGGGGCAGTTTGGAAAACGCTCGGCACACCGATCGTCAACGTGACCTCTCGCTTTGCCGGCTTCAATTATCGCGAACACCGCATGGTCGGCATGAACAATATCGAGCTCATCACCGATCGCCCGCTCGAAGACAACCTCAAAGAGATCGCCGAATGCAAACGCGCCTTTCCCGATCGGCCGATCGTCGTGTCGCTCATGGAAATTTGCGAGCCGAAGGCGTGGCACGAGTTGATAAATAGAGTTCAAGAAGTTGATATCGATGGCTTTGAGCTAAACTTCGGCTGCCCGCACGGCATGAGCGAACGCGGCATGGGCTCTGCCGTCGGCCAGCACCCGGATCTCATCGAGCAAGTCTCCGGTTACGCAAAAGAAGCCGCTCGCGTCCCGGTGATCGTCAAGTTGACCCCGAACGTCACCGACATTCGCTACGTTGCTCGCGCCGCCGCGGCCGGGGGCGCCGATGGGATCAGCCTGATCAATACGATCAACAGCATCATGGGCGTTGACCTCGACACCTGGAAGCCGATTCCCCAGGTCGACGGTCTGAGCTCGCACGGCGGTTACTGCGGTGCGGCGGTGCGGCCGATCGCGCTGAACATGGTCAACGACTGTGCGCGCGACCCCGAGGTTCGCATTCCCATCTCGGGGATCGGCGGCGTCGAGACCTGGCGCGACGCGGTGGAGTTTCTGCTGCTCGGCGCCGCTAACGTCCAGGTCTGCACGGCGGTGATGCACCACGGGTTTCGCATCGTGAACGAAATGATCGCCGGGCTCAACGATTATCTCGACGAGCGGCACATCGCCTCGGTCTCGGATCTGGTGGGGAAATCTCGCGACCGAATAACCTCTTGGAACGAGCTCAACCTCAACTACAAGTTGGTAGCCCGAGTAGACCAAGCGCGCTGCATCCACTGCAACAAATGCTATGTTGCCTGCGAAGACGCCGCCCATCAGTGTATCGATCGCATCGCCAACGCCCGCGGCGGTACGGATCTGGTTGTCGACGAAGATCACTGCGTCGGCTGCAACCTCTGCGCGATGGTGTGCCCGGTCGATTGCATCGACATGATCGAGGTCGACACGCACCTCCCGGCCCAGTCGTGGAAGCAGCGCGAGCAAACGTAACAGGAGAAAGGTTCACGTGGGGACATTGATTCGCGGCGGCACGGTCGTAACGGCTGCCGACACTTACAATGCCGACGTCTTAATCGACGGCGAGACGATCGCTGCGATCGCCCGTCACGTCCCCGACGGGAAGCACGAGATTGTCGATGCGAGCGGCGCTTACGTCTTCCCCGGCGGCGTCGATCCGCACACGCATCTCGACATGCCGTTCGGAGGGACGGTCACGGCCGACGACTTCGAGACCGGCACGCGCGGCGCGGCCATGGGGGGCACCACGACGATCGTCGACTTTGCGCTCCACACGCGTGGCAACTCGTTGCTGCGCGCGCTGGACACCTGGAAAGAGAAAGCCGCCGGCAAGGCCTGCATCGACTATGCATTTCATCTGACGATCGCCGACGGGCGCGACGAAACGATGGCCGAGATTCCGGCGATGATCGAAGTGCACGGCGTGAACTCCTTTAAGGTGTTCATGGCGTACAAGCACGTGCTGTACGTCGACGATGAGACGATTTTCAAGACGCTGCAGACCTGCGGCAAGGCCGGCGGCCTGGTTCAAGTCCACGCCGAAAACGGCGACGTGATCGAGGTCATTACGAAACAGGCGCTTGCGGACGGCAAGACCGAGCCGAAATGGCACGCGCTCACGCGCCCCGTCGAATGCGAAGGCGAGGCCACGCATCGCGCCATTCGCCTGGCCGAGATCGCCGGCGCGCCGCTGTACGTGGTTCACGTATCCTCGGCGATGGCGGCCGATGCCATCAGCGACGGACGAAAGCGCGGATTGCCGATCTACGGCGAGACCTGTCCGCAGTACCTCGTCTGCGATCATAGCGACTACGAGCGCCCGGGCTTCGAGGGCGCAAAGTACGTCTTGTCACCGCCGATACGCGAAAAATGGAATCAAGACGTTTTGCTGAGCAAACTGCGGAATCTCGAGTTGCAAGCATTTGGCTCGGATCACTGTTCGTTCAATCTTTGTGGCCAAAAGGACCTGGGCAAAGGCGACTTCTCAAAGATTCCTAACGGTGCGCCGACCATCGAGGATCGCGTCGCAATCCTCTATGAGGTCGGCGTGCATCGCGGCAACTTTGGCCCGAACACGTTCGTCGCGCTGGCAGCGACGAATCCGGCCAAGCTATTCGGCCTCTTTCCGCGCAAGGGGACGATCGCGGTCGGCAGCGATGCCGACGTGCTGGTCTGGGATCCCGGCATAACGCGCACGATCGCGGCGACGGCTCATCATATGAACGTCGATAACAACGTGTTCGAGGGGATGACGGTTCACGGTGCGCCGCGGTTCGTCTTTTCGCGTGGGCGCATGGTTTCGAACGGAAAGACCTTTACCGGAGCAAAGGGTGACGGCCGGCACGTCAAGAGCGGGAAGTTCTTTCCCCCACAGCTTTAGCTAGACTGGAGACAGCTTTGGACTCTACAGCGACCATCGGATTGATTCAAGCGCGCCACGAGGTTGATGGCGGCCAGCCGGTCGAGGAGCATAAGCGACGGGCCATCGACAAGCACGTGCGCCTCATCCGCCAGGCGAAGGACAAAGGCGCACAGGTTGTCTGCCTGCAGGAGCTCTTCTACGGACCGTACTTCTGCACCGAACAAACGCCAAAGTGGTACGCAGCGGCCGAACGCATTCCGGACGGTCCTACGACTCGGCTCTTGCAAGACCTCGCCAAAGAACTCGGGGTCGTGCTCGTGGTACCGATGTACGAGGAAGAGCAGTCGGGCGTCTATTACAATACGGCCGCCGTGATCGATGCCGATGGTCGCTATCTCGGCAAATACCGCAAGCATCACCTTCCGCAGGTGCAGGCCGGTCCGCCGGGCTGCGGGTTTTGGGAAAAATACTACTTCAGGCCGGGAAACAGCGGTTATCCGGTCTTCGATACGGCCTTTGCCAAAGTGGGAGTCTACATCTGCTACGATCGGCACTTCCCCGAAGGGGCTCGCGCGCTCGGACTGCACGGCGCCGAGATCGTATTCAACCCGTCGGCCACCGTCGCCGGGCTTTCCGAACACTTGTGGAAGCTGGAGCAACCGGCGCACGCGGTGGCCAACGGATACTATCTCGGCGCGATCAACCGGGTCGGCATCGAGAAACCGTGGGAGATGGGCGAGTTTTACGGCCAATCGTATCTGGCCAATCCGCGCGGCGAGATCGTCGCCATCGGTAGCCGCGATAAGGACGAGGTGGTCATCGGCAACATGGATCGAAACCTGATTCGCGAGGTTCGCAACACCTGGCAGTTCTTCCGGGACCGGCGCCCGGAATCGTACGACGACCTCGTTTCGAAGTAAGGCGGTCTGAATGCAAACGGCGCCGACGCAAACTCAGATTGGCGATATCGTTGTCCTTGACGAGCGCGCGCGGGCAGTCGCTGCCGCCAATCCGGCGCTGTGGAACGATGACCTGCGGCCGTGTACGATCGCCGAGCACTCGTGGCCGGCCTCGAAGTTCGCCTCGCTGTGGATCGGCATGTGCCTGTGTATTCCAACCTACTCGCTGGCGAGCGGCATGATCGCGCTGGGCATGAATTGGTGGCAGGCCGTGCTGACCATCTTTACCGGCAGCACGATCGTGATGATCGCGATCTTGCTCGTCTCGCACGCCGGAACGAAGTACGGCATCCCCTACCCGGTGTTTGCGCGTTTGTGGTTCGGCACGCGCGGCGCTCATTTGCCGGCTTTGGCTCGCGCGTTGATTGCAGCCGGTTGGTTCGGCATCAATTCCTGGTTCGGCGGACTTGCACTCGATGCGATTCTCACCCATATCGTTCCCGCGTGGAACGGACTCGGTTGGCACCTGCCAATTGCGTTCTTCATCTTCTGGGCCATCAACGTCGCCATCGCGATGCGTGGCCCGCAGGCGATTGGGCGGCTCGCTCAAATCGCGGCGCCGACGCTGGCGGTGGGCGCACTGCTCCTGCTCGTCTGGGCCACGCGAAGCGTCGGGAGCTTCGGCGCAATGCTGGCGGCGCCGGCGACATTGCACGGCGGGGCATTCTGGGGCGCGTTCTTCCCCTCGGTCGTCGGCGTTATCGCCTTCTGGGCGACGATGGCGCTCAACATTCCCGACTACACGCGCTATGCAAAATCGCAACGAAGCCAGCTGACCGGCCAGGTCTGGTCGATGCCGCTGGCGATGGCGGCCTTCTCGTTTCTCGGTATCGCCGTAACGTCGGCAACGGTAACGCTCTACGGCAAAGCGCTGTGGAACCCGGTTGACCTCATCGTCAAGTTTCCGCCCGCCGTCGTAGTCGCCGCCGGCCTTGTCGTGGTGCTTTCTTCGGTGACGATCAACGTCGGCGCAAACGTGATGGCACCCGCCCGTGCGTTCGAGAATCTCTGGCCGCGCCGAATCACCTTTGCCATCGGCGCAATACTCACCGGTTTGCTGGCGCTGCTCATGCAGCCGTGGAAGGTTCTGGAGACGTATGGAAATTATATTTTTATTTGGCTGGGAACGTACGGCGCGATGCTTGGTGCCTTCGACGGCATCGCAATTGCCGACTACTGGCTCGTGCGCGCACGGCGTTTGGACCTCGCCCAGCTCTACTCGTCCGATGGAATCTACGCGTACGTGCGTGGGATCAATCCCCGCGCCGTCGCGGCGCTGTGCGCCGGCTGGATCCTGGCCGTACTGGGCTTGCTCGTACCCGGACTCCGCTTTCTCTGGAGCGGCGGCTGGCTCTTTAGTCTGATCGGCGGCCTATGCTGCTACTGGCTGCTGATGCGCAGCGACAAGTCCGTCATTTCACCAGCGCGCTTCGACGCAATCACGGCCGTGTCCGCACCGGATGAGACCGTGGCGGCCACGCGTCTGCGCCAAGCCACCTAGAAAGGAATCGGCGCTAATCATGAAATCGCTTACCAAGAACAATGCGGAGCGCGCTAAGAAACATTTTTTCCCCGCGCAGGCGACGTACTACGAAGAGCCGCTCACCATCGTCGACGGCGAGGGAACGCGCGTGCGCGACAGCGAGGGTCGCGAATATCTTGACGCCTTTGCCGGCATCGCCACCAACACGCTCGGCTACGGCGACACCGAGGTCGCCGAAGCGGTGGGCGATCAAGCCCGCCGCCTGATGCATATGTCCACGCTGTACCTCAACGAGCCGATGCTCGACTTGGCCGAGAAAATTGCCGAGATCGCGCCCGATGGAATGCGTAAGTCGTTCTTCTCCAACTCCGGTACCGAAGCGAACGAGATGGCGGCCCTGGTGGCGCGCACGGCCAAGAACTCGGTCGACCTCATTTCGCTCGATGACGCGTACCACGGACGTTCGCTCTACACGGTTGCGCTTGCAGGGCAAAGCCAATGGCGTAATTTCGGTCCTCAAACGCCGTTCGTCGCTTTTGCGCCGAACCCGTACTGCTACCGCTGCCCGCTCAACCTCAAATATCCGTCGTGCGAGATCGCCTGCGCGCGCGCGGTGAAGCGGGTTATCGATTCATCGACAAACGGCAACCCCGCCGCGATGATCGCCGAAACGATCTCCGGTGTCGGCGGCATCGTGACGCCGCCGCCGGAGTACTTCAGCGTCCTCAAGGAAACGTTGGCACCCTACGGCACCCTGCTGATCGCCGACGAAGTACAGGCCGGCTGGGGACGCTTGGGTGACGGCTGGTTTGGCATGGTGTCGTCGTACGGCGTCGTTCCCGACATCATTACCTCGGCCAAAGGTCTGGGCAGCGGTATACCGATCGGCATAACGATCACCCGCCCCGAGCTCGCCGACGTATTCAAAGGCCCGCACATCAACACGTTCGGTGGGAACCCGGTATCCACGCGCGCGGCCCTGGTAACCATCGAACAAGTCGAGCGTCGCGATCTGATCGCTAACTGCAAACGCCAAGGCGAGTCGCTCCTCGCCGGCCTTCGCCGGCTTGCCGAGAAGTACGATTGTATCGGCGACGTGCGCGGCCGCGGATTGATGATCGGGGTGGAGTTGGTGAAAGAGCGTGCCGGAAAGACGGTCGACCCCATCGCAGCGACGCGCTTTCTCGACGAGATGCGCAAACGGAAGGTGCTGGTCGGCAAGGGCGGACGCTGGGGTAACGTGTTGCGCATCCAGCCGCCGCTGATCTTCAGCTCGGAAGACGTCTCCGAGTTTTTGCAGGCGGCCGACGCGTCGTTCGCCGCGCTCGCCGGATAGTCGAACTGCTCGCCGTTACGCTCCGCTGCCCGGCGCGCTCGCGCACGCGCGCAGCTTCACCGCCGCATCGGCCCGCGCGCGGATGCCGGCAAACGCCGAGGTGAACGCCGGCAGATCTCCCGGTCCGACCATGCTCAGGTCGAGCGTATCGGTATCGAGCGGTTCCATGTAAAATACCAAGAACTCGTTCTTCCCGCTGGAATCGTAGGTTGCATAGCGCACCGCCAGCCATTGGTCGGCAACCCTGAATTCGCGTTTAGCAAGGTACTGCGCGGTGAGCGCCGTCTCGGCGTGCGGTGCCTGCAATGCGCCGAGCGCATTCGACTCAGCGAAAACATTGACCCGAAATGGAACGGCTCCTACGCTAACTCCCGGCTGCAGCGGATACCGATAGGAATCGCTCGGCGCCAGCATATGCTCCTCTTGCACGACGATCATCGCCGTTATCGTCCTCTCGTGCGTTTGAGCGAAGATCGTACGGTAGCCGGCGCTTTGCGGCAAGGTGAAGTTGAACGTCCCTAGCGGCTGGAAAGCGTCGGAAGCGTCGAGGCAGATCTGGCGCCACTGCGCGATCTGCCCATGGAGTATCGGGGGAGCCGCAAGGGCAAGGCTCGAGGTCAACAGCAGTGCGACCGTAACGCCAACGAGCCGGTGCACCACTGCCGCCACCATCGGCTTAGGTGCCCGGGTCAAGCAGCTTCTTTGCTTCCGGGCTGTCTTGATACTCGACCGTTAGCAAACCGCGCAGGCGCGCAGCCGCCGCTTTGGTGTCCTCGGTGCTCATGCGATTCAACGTGTCGATGCAGGTGAGCAGCAGCATCGGCATATCGCGATCGCGTGGATAGACTTTCTGCATGTCTTCGATCGCTTCGACGATGGTGAGCGTCTCGTCGCTCTCGCGATCGCCGTAGTTGTAATCGAGCATGAAATTCACGTGCTTGAGCTGGTTCTCGATCCCGATAACCGAGTAGCCCAGCCTGCCGAAGTACTCGTCCGCCGGAGCCAGCGTCGTCAGATAGAGCCCGTGCGGCATGCCGCTTACCGTCGCAATCGTGTGCAGCGGACCGAGCGCGTCGTAGCGCGCCAGAAACGACTTGGCGTTGTCGCGGTCGGAATCGGTGAAGCCGGGCACGTTTGCCGCCGCCGAGCGCGCCTCGGTGACGAACGCCTCACCGAACGTCGTCGGCAAATTCGCTACCGGAAAGATCGGATTTGCGGCGCGCACGAACGCCAGCGAGCGCCACTTCGGATTGTTGGTGAGCAGCCAGCCGCGCCAGTCCGCCTCGAGCTGCGTCGTCAACGCATCGGTGTCGCGCGGAAAATCTTTGAGCGCCGCGGTCGCATCCTGATCGGCGAACTGCGCCATCTTTTCCGGATCGTCCATCGCGTTGCAGCGCGCCAGCAGATCGTTGGCAGCCTGAACTTGATCCACCTCGGTGCTATTCTTCGTCACCCAAACCGAGGCTTCGCGAACCCACCATACCGCTCCGTCGTGATTGGTCAGCGGATTGTAGTGAATACCCGTACCGATCTTGACGGTAAGCGCGGCCAGCTCTGCGTAGGCCGGATTGTCGGGATGCTGCAGCGAGTACGCCCGTCCCGCATTCAATATCGCCGAATAATAGATGCGTTGATCGTCGTAGGCCCAGTTGTGCGCGTTCCCCTTTTCGAACGCATCCTTCATCTGGGAATAGAGGACCGCCGGATCGACCTCCATCGTGGCGTTCGCCCGCAGCGGTGCGAGCAGGGCCAGCGCCACCGCGCCGGCCGCCAGAAACTTACAGAACGCTCGAGTCATCAAGTACTAAACGCAAATTGTTGGCGACGAGTGCATTTTTGATCTCCCGGGCAATCCGGCGCCCGGTCGACATGGGCTCCGAGTAGTTCAGGTACGAATACGCCGAGCCGTCGATGAAGAGGTTCGTTCCGGCAACGATGCGCGCGCTGATCTCCATGACGTAAAACTGCATATCCGGTGTGATAATCGTTTCGATGCAGAACGCACCGAAGAGCCCCTTGGGCGGACATATCTCTTTACTTACCCGGATCACATCCTCGCCCATGCGATAGGCTTCGGCCAGCATCGATTCACGCAAGCTGACCGGTGAGTTGCCGACCACGACGTAGGAAGGGCTGACATCCATTCCTTCCTGCGCGGCGGCAGGAATACGGCCAAGCGAGTCCACGTTCGTCTCGTACCGGCGATCCATCGACATTATTTCCAGCTTATCTTCCAGCGGCGAATAGAAGTAGTGAATGTAGAGCGGAACGCCGATGATGTATTCCTGGATGATAAAGTCTTGCTTGAGGTGGCCGGCGCGGGCCTCGAAGTCCTGGGGGTTGCGAATGAACATGTACCCCTTGCCGCCCTGCGCGCCGTAGAGTTTCACGATGACCGGCCGGTCGATATCCGCTCCGCTCTTGAACTGCCGCGGCAGCGTAAGATTTGCGCGCGACAGCCATTGCCGTTGTAGCTCGCGGCTCGCCTCCCAATCCAAAACGGCCTTGTTGCCGAAATACGGAATCGTCATCTTCTTGTGCTCTTCGAGCGATAGATACGCTACGAATGAGCCGTGCGGCACCACGATGACCTTGCGCTCTTCGAGCTGCCCGAACGTCTTGGGGAAGTCGGAATATTTCTCCAGCGCAATCACTTCGTCGACGAACTTGAACGAATGATAGAGCCGCTCGGTGGAGCGTACCGAAATTGCCAGCGTGCGAAAGCCCTCGTCGTGCGCGCCCTTGAGGATTTGCAGCGCCGAGTGAGATCCCAACGTAGCGATCGTATACTTCTGGCTCACAATGCCCTTTCGATAGCGGGATTACACAGCAACGCTTCGGCAGCCTCAGCCACGATGCCGGGTGACGCCGGACGGCCTTGCGCGTCGTACAACCGCCAGGCAACGTAGTGCCGGCCGCCGCTGCCGAGTTCCTCGATCCACGTCTCACCGGACCGTGGCCGGTCCGCTTCGAGAATCGTGAGTGCGTGCACGTTGGGGTTGAAGAGCGATTCGTCAGCTTGAACGCGCGTCGCTAACGTCGCCGGATCGCCGTCGTCGTCGATACGGTAGATATCGCTGCGTTCGAGGGCAGTCAGCTCGATGCCCAAGCGCCGTAAGGCGGTGAGTGCGGTGTACGCCTCGTTGTCGGGAATCTTCAAACGGATGGCGACCAAACGTTCGCTCATGCCAGCGCCTTTGCAAAACCTTCGAAGAACGTAGCGCCCCCGGACGGCGCCAAGATATCGTCGCCCACGCGCTGGGCCGGATGGTTGAAGTTCCAAGCATCGCGTTCGGGATGCGGCATGATCGCCAAGACGTTGCCGTCGCGATTGAGCAGGCCGGCTGCACCCATGGCCGAGCCGTTCGGTGTAGCCGTTTCGTCAACGCGACCGTCGCCATGCGCGTAGACGAACGCCAAATGCGCGCCTCGCGCGATCTCGCGCAGGTGCTCGTCGGTGGCGGCTAAGCGCCCCTGTCCGTGCGCCGCCCACGCCGGAATCACCACGCCGGGCGGTAGCGATGCGGTAAAGGGCGAGCGCGCCGGCGGAGTGAGCAACTTTACGTAGACGTGTTTGCAGACGTAGTGGCGCTGTACGTTATGGGTAAACGCCGCGGTCGGCCGGCGCACGCCGCCGGTGCCGGGAACGAGACCAGCCTCCAGCAAGATCTGCGCCCCGTTGCAGATGCCCAGGACCAGTTTGCCCCGTTGCGCACCGGAAACAACGTGGTCCATCAAACGATCGTGCGCGGGAATTGCGCCGGCACGAACGCGATCTTCGTAGGCGAATCCGCCGGGCAATACGTAGGCATCGTAGGACGGCAGCGTTTCGCCATGGCTCCAGTGCACCAGGCGGGCGTCTATTCCCAGGTCGCAGAGCAGTTGCACCGTCTCGACTTCCGAGTTCGTTCCGGGAAAGACGACGACGGCGACTTTCCCGCTCATGCACCCCTGCTCGTAACGACGTCCGATACGTCGTCCAGCACGCCGATACAGGCAACGATCGGCGACGG
>JBPYDW010000298.1:0-3169 GCA_051986335.1 Vulcanimicrobiaceae bacterium
CTCGATCTTATCGAAGTAATTGACGATGGAGCCGGAATCGCTTCAGACGATTTACCGCTTGCGATGCGCCGCCACACGACCAGCAAGCTGCAGGCTGCGAACGAGCTGGAATCGATTGCTACCTTAGGCTTCAGAGGCGAGGGTTTGGCCTCTATTGCGGCGGTCGCGCGAACGGAAATAGTTTCTCGCGAAACGCACTTGCCGGTCGGCGCCCGGATACGCGCGCTAGCGGAAGAGGTGGGCGCCGTTGAACCGGCTGCGACGCCGGTCGGGACTTGCGTGCGCGTCCTCGGTCTCTTCGAAAACGTGCCGGTTCGCAGGGAATATCTGCGTTCGCCCGCAGCCGAATTCAATCGCTTGTCGTCCTGGCTCTCGACGTTCGCCCTTGCTTATCCCAATCGTACCTTCACGCTTCGCCACAACGGCAAAGACGTTTGGGTGATGCCGGCAAGCGGCGATGAGCGCGAGCGGCTGGCGATGGTGTTCGGTCGAGAAGCAGCGCAGATGCTCCTTCCGCTAGAGAGTGAGCCGGCGCGTATGTTGGCTGGACGATTGCGCGGCTACATAAGCGCCCCCGGAAGCGACCGACCCGACCGCAGGATGCAACTGCTCTTCGTCAACGGCCGGCTCTTGCGTAGCGCGACTCTCACCGGCGCCTGGACGAGCGGGTACTCGACGTTTGCGATGATTGGGCGCCACCCGTACGGCGTCATCTTTCTCGATCTTCCGCCCGAGCACGTCGATCCTAACGTTCATCCTACCAAGAGTGATGTTCGGCTGCGCTATGGCGATCAGGTTTTCGGCGTCGTGCGTCGCGCGATTACCGCCACCCTGCGCGATCACGCCCAGGCCAGGTTGAGTCCGCAGAACGGCGCCGGTCAATCGGAGACGCTTTCGTTTGCACCGCCCGAGGGCATTGCGAACGCAGCGGCGCTCTTCGACGGCGCTTTCGAGTCTGCGCAGGCACCTGCGGTCGGCGACTCACGCATCTTGATGCAACTCGATCGCACCTATATTCTGGCGGCCGACGGCGAGGGGTTGCTATTGGTCGATCAGCATGCGGCGCACGAGCGGATCGCTTACGAAGCGATCGTCGCAGCGGCCCGCCGGCACGTTCCAAGTGAACCGCTGCTCGTTCCGCACGTCGTCGAGCTCGATTCCGCGCGAAGCGCTGTCCTCGACCGAACGATCGAGTTCTTGCGTGAAGGCGGTCTCGAAATCGAGCCCTTTGGCGAGCGCACGTATCGTATTCTCGCAACGCCCGCGGGTTACGGCGCGCGTCCCTTCGACCTCGCGGGATTCATCGACGACTTGACTGACGAGCCGAAGCAGCGCGACGTGCGCGAACGGATTTGGGCATCGCTCGCCTGTCATTCGGTCACTATCGCCGGCGAGCGGCTCGAAGGCGAGGAGATGGCAAGACTGATCGCGCGTCTGAAGACCTGCGAGAATCCGATGCACTGTCCTCACGGGCGTCCGACCATGGTGCGCCTAGGCCGCGACGAGATAGCGCGCATGTTCAAGCGTGTCTAGCGAAGAGGGCGTTCTAATCCTCGCCGGCGCGACCGCAAGCGGAAAGACCGAGCTGGCAATCGACCTGGCGCGTGAGTTCGATGCCGAGATCGTCGGTGCCGATTCGCGGCAAATCTACCGCAACATGCCGATCGGTACCGCATCGCCCTCACCGGCGCAGCTTGCCGACGTGCCCCACCACCTAATCGGATTCCTCGATCCGCAGGAGCGCTATTCGGCGGCGCGCTACGCTGACGACGCGTTGCACGCACTTCGAATGATTTGGCGGCGAGGCAAGCGCGCTATCATCACCGGCGGCACCGGCTTTTATATTCGCGCTCTCATGGGCGGCGTGACGCTCGCGCCGCAATACGACGAGACGTTGCGAAACCGTCTCGCCCGCGAAGCGTTGACCCATCCTGGTGAGTTTTTGCATGGTTGGCTGGCAAAACGCGATCCGGTGCGGGCGGCTGCCCTGCGCGCGAGCGATACGTACCGCGTTATGCGCGCGCTCGAGATCGCGTTAGCCTTACCAGCCGCCAAGCTTCGCGATCGGCCTCCGGCCACGCTGACGAGCGAAGGCGTTTCGCATCTGCTCGTCTTTCTCGATCTGCCGTGGGAGCTCGTCGACGAGCGAATCGCGCGCCGCACGGAGACGATGATTGCAAATGGCCTCGTCGAGGAAGCGGAACGCATCGGCAACGGTGCGGTTGCGGCAAACGCCGTCGGCTATCCGCAAGCCTGGGCATATCTGCGCGGCTGGAGCACGAGGACCGAGCTTCGCGCCTCGCTGGAACGTGCGACGCGCCGATACGCACGACGGCAACGGGCCTGGTTCCGCAGCGAGCCTGAGACGCTTTGGCTGCACCCGGATTCCGTGCGACGCGTGGTAAGGGAAAAGCTCGGTTGGTCTTCGAAGCGCGCCTAGTCTATGCGGGTCACCAAGATGCACGGCGCTCGTAACGATTTCGTCGTAGTGGATCGGCGCCGGGAACGGCTCGATGACGTAACGTCATTCGCGCGCTGGGCTTGCGATCGCCGCGCCGGCATCGGTGCGGATGGGCTGATCGCGCTTGAGGAGTCACCGAACGCTGATGTAAAAATGCGTACGCTCAACGCCGATGGAACGGAAGCCGAGATGTGCGGCAACGGCGTCCGCTGTGCGGCCCGCTGGCTGGACGAATTGGGAGAGGGTGAGCGCATTGCGTTCGAAACCGATGCTGGCATCGTTCACACCGAAATCGTTACGCGTGATCCCGAGTATTTGGTGCGGGTCGTTATGGCGCGTCCTCGAATCGCCGACCTCGTTTCCTTTTCGATGCCGGGCGCGACCTTTGTCGATCTGGGGAATCCGCACGTAGTCGTGTTCGAGAGCAACGTCGACGCGGTCGATCTCGAGACCTTGGCGAGAGGATTTCAGACCGCTCCGGCCTTTTCGAACGGCACGAACGTGCACGTGGCCGCACTCCTTGAAAACGGCTCGCTGCGCGTTCGTCATTGGGAGCGGGGGGTCGGCATGACGATGGCCTGCGGAACGGGAGCCGTCGCTTGCGCCGCCGTCGCGGTGGGCAAAAAGCTTGCCGCGTCGCCCGTTGAGCTCTTCGTTCCAGGCGGACGGCTCGTCGTCGAGTTTGATGATTCCGCAAACGCGTATCTC
>JBPYDW010000299.1:0-5375 GCA_051986335.1 Vulcanimicrobiaceae bacterium
GGCCGGCGCGAGCCGCCCCCTTGAAGGCCGGCGCCGAGCTGGAGCTGGCCTTCTCCGATCTCCTCGCAAATGGACAAGCCGTCGGCCGTGCCGACGGCGTCGTCGTCTTTTGCTTCGGTCCGCTGCCCGGAGAGCGCGCGCGCGTGCGCATTACCTCGGTCAAGCAGAAATATGCAGTCGCCGAAACGATCGAGCTTCTGCAGCGCTCGCCGGAGCGCGAGGAGCCATTCTGCGCGGTCTTTGGTGAATGCGGCGGCTGTCAAGTGCAACATTTGCGCTATGCGGCGCAGCTGGCGTGGAAAGCCGGCGTCGTGCGCAATGCACTGTCGCGAATCGGCGGCTTCAGCGGTGTCGGTGTGCGCGAAACGATCGGAATGGACGATCCGCGCGCGTATCGCAACAAGATGTCGCTCGTCGTCGAACACGGCGGCAGCGTGCCGTCGATCGGCTTCTACCGCCAGCGCTCGCACGATGTCGTACCGATCGAGAAGTGTCCGATCGTCGCGCCGATGCTCGACGCGTACATTGCGCGGTTCAACGCAGCGCGGCGCGATCCGCAGACCGCCCAAGCCCTGGCCGACGCCAAACATATCGTCGCCCGCGCGGCAAACGCGACCGGCCAGGCGGTAGTGACGATCACGACGGCGCGACCTTCGCTGCAGGCGACCGCGGGCGCCGCCCATTTGCTGGCGGAACTCCCCGGTGCGGTGGGCATCGCCAACTCGTACGACTTGAGCGGCGAAAACGCAATTTTGGGCCGGCACCACAAGCTCTTGGCGGGAGAGGGGTCGATCGAGGAGCGCATCGAGGGCGTCCGCTACCGGGTCTCTGCGGAGTCGTTCTTTCAGGTGAACGTCGAGATCGTGGCGCGCGTACTCCGCCTGCTGCGCGAACGGCTGACCGGCATTTCCAACGTCGTCGATCTCTATTGCGGGGCGGGAACGTTTTCGCTGTTCTTTGCCAACTGCGGTGCGCGGGTCTTCGGCATCGAAGAGCGCGAAGCTGCGGTGACCGAGGCGCGAGCAAACGCTGCGCTCAACGGCTTGGAGCCGCGGGTGTCGTTCGCGGTGGGACGAGTCGAGGATGCGATCTCGACGCCGCCGGCACGAGCGGCACTCGCCGGGGCGGATTTGGTCTTTCTCGACCCGCCGCGCAAGGGCAGCGACGAGCGCACGCTGAGCGCGATCGCCGCCGCGCGCGTGCGCAACGTGTGGTACCTGTCGTGCGACCCGGCGACGCTGGCCCGGGACTTGAAGTTCCTCGCGGCCAAAGGGTATACTATCGGACTCGTCCAGCCGTTCGACATGTTTCCGCAAACCGGTCACGTCGAGACGCTGGTGACCCTTTCCCATTCGGAGTAATAGTTGCCCACCGATTCAATCGATATTCGCTATGTTGCCAAACTGGCCCGAATCGCCTTGACCGATGAAGAGGTCGCGCGATTCGGCGAGCAGTTGGGCGATTTGCTCGGTCACGTCAACGCGCTGGCAGACCTCGACGTTTCGCAGGTGCCGGCGACGGCGCAAGTCGTCGAATCGCGCAACGTCGAGCGTGAGGATGCGCTTCGTCCGGTCTTGGATCGCGAAGTTATTCTCGAACAGGCGCCCCAGCGTCAGGGGCCATTCTTTCGGGTTCCGCGCATCATCGCGGAGGCGGAATGAGCGCCGAACTGCTGGCGCGCAATGCGGCGCAGCTGGCTCGCGACGTCAACGCGCGCGCACTTTCAGCCCGCGAGATCGTCGATACCACACTAGCGCATATCGCTCGAGTCGACGCGCAGTCGGGAGCCTACTTGACCGTTCTCGACGAGACGGCGCGCGACCGCGCGGCAGAAGTCGACAAGCGCGTCGCTGCGGGAGAGCGTTTGCCGCTGGCCGGCGTTCCGGTTGCGATCAAGGACAACATGTGCCTGACCGGCACGCGCACGACCTGCGGCAGCCGGATTCTCGAACACTGGGTTGCGCCATACACTGCGACGGCGGTGCAGCGCGTCATCGATGCCGGCGGCATACCGATCGGCAAATCCAACATGGACGAGTTTGCCATGGGTTCGTCGTGCGAAAACAGCGCGCTCGGCGTCACGCGCAACCCATACGATCCGGCGCGAGTTCCCGGCGGTTCGAGCGGCGGGTCGGCGGCGGCCGTGGCCGGCTACGAAGCGGCGGTCGGCCTGGGCAGTGACACCGGCGGATCCATTCGCGAGCCGGGAGCGTTTTGCAATCTCATCGGCTTCAAACCGACCTACGGCCGCGTCTCGCGCTACGGTTTGATCGCCTTTGCGTCGAGCCTCGATCAGATCGGCCCGCTTGCGCGCAGCGTCGAAGATGCGGCGCTACTCTACGACGCGATCGGCGGTCACGATGAACTCGACTCCACGTCGATCGATCGTCCGCTGGAGCCGGCGGCGGGCGCAATGCGGAGCGATCTGCGCGGCCTGAAGATTGGGCTCGTGCGCGAATTCGATACGAAGACATTGGGCGACGACCTCGACGCCGTGTTTAAGAAGGCCTACGACGACCTCGCGGCGCTGGGAGCCGAGATCGTGGAAGTCAGCTTGCCGACGGCGGACTACGGCGTAGCTACCTATTACCTGATTGCGCCGGCCGAATGCTCGTCGAACCTCGCGCGCTTCGACGGCGTACGCTACGGGCTGCGCGTGGATGCGAGCGACGTAAACGCGATGTACGACGCGACGCGAGCGGCCGGATTTGGTCCGGAAGTGAAGCGCCGCATCCTCATCGGCACCTATGCGCTCTCCAGCGGCTACTACGACGCCTACTACGTTCGCGCGCAAAAGGTGCGCACGCTGATTGCCGGCGACTTCCAGCGGGCGTTTGCGCAGTGCGATCTCATCGCATGCCCGGCGGCGAGTTGTCCGGCGTTCGAGTTCAACGCCAAGAGCGATCCCTACAGCATGTACTTGATGGACTACTACACGATTCCGATGTCCCTCGCCGGCTTGCCCGCGCTGTCGGTGCCGTGCGGCTGGGTAACCCCGGCCGGTGGCCTTCTTCCGTTGCCGCTGGGGCTGCAGCTCTGCGCGCCGCTCTTCCAAGAAAAGTTGCTGCTCGGCGCCGCGCACGCGTACGAGGGGGCGACCAACCACGCTCGCGCGCACGCGCCGTCGATCGTGGCGGAGACAAAGCGTTGACTGCTGCAAGCGTAGCGCAGACGTACGAAGCCGTTATCGGCATCGAGTGCCACGTCGAGCTGAGGACGACGAGCAAGATGTTCTGCGGCTGTCCCAATTCGTTTGGCGGGGAGCCGAACACCAAGATCTGTCCGACCTGCCTGGCCTTGCCCGGCGCCTTGCCCGTCGCCAACAAGCACGCCATCGAGCTGATGATCCGCGCCGGGGTGGCCTTTGGCGCGCAGATTCCGAAATTCTCGAAGTTCGATCGCAAGAACTACTTCTATCCCGACATGCCGAAGAATTATCAGATTTCCCAGTACGATATGCCGCTGACGGTCGGCGGGACGGTGACCTATTGGCTCGAGGACGGCACGATCAAGCAGTGCCGGCTGACGCGCATTCATTTGGAAGAAGATACCGGGAAATCGACGCACGCCGGTTCGAGCGATGGTCGCATTGCCGGCAGCACGCATTCGCTCATCGACTTCAATCGCGCCGGCGTTCCGCTCATGGAGTGCGTCTCGGAACCCGACCTGCGCAGCGCGTCCGAGGCGATCGCGTATCTCGAGACGCTCAAACGCACGTTCGTGCAATTGGGGATCAGCGACGTCAAGATGGAGGAAGGCTCGCTGCGCTGCGACGCCAACGTGTCGATTCGCCCGGTTGGGTCGGCGCAGCTCGGCACGAAGACCGAGATCAAAAACATGAATTCGTTCCGCTCGGTGGAGCGAGCGATCGAAAGCGAGATCGCACGGCAGATCGCCGTTCTCGAGACCGGTGGTCGCATCACCCAGGAGACCCGCGGGTGGGATGAGGCCAACGGCACGACCCACTCGATGCGCAGTAAAGAAGAAGCGCACGATTACCGCTACTTTCCCGATCCCGATCTAGTGCCGATCGAGGTTGCCGGCGATCTTGCCGAGCGTTTCGCCGCCGAGCTACCAGAGCTGCCGTGGAAACGTTTCGAACGGTACGCCGGCGAGTACGGGCTCAACCCGAAACAAGCTACGCAACTCATCGATGAGCCTGCGGTTGCCGAGTACTTCGACGCCTGTGTGCGGGCGAGCGGCAATCCGCAGCAGGCGAGAAACTTCGTGTTGGGCGACCTGTCGCGCTTGGCCAACGAGAGCGGTACGCCCTTACCGGCTTCGAAGGTGCGTCCCGAAGCGGTAGCCGAGCTGATTGCGCTGGTCGAGAGCAAGACGATCAACTCGAAGATCGCCAAAGAGTTGCTGCAGCGCATGTGGGATGACGGCGTCTCCCCGAAGGCCACCGTCGAAGCGGAGGGGCTCGCGCAGACGAGCGATACTGGCGCGATCGAACGGTTTGTCGACCAGGTTCTGGCGGCCAATCCGGAAGTCGTGGCAAACTATAGGGCCGGCAAGACCAACGTCGCCGGTTTCTTGGTCGGGCAAGTCATGAAGGCGTCAGCAGGCAAAGCGAATCCGGCGCTGGTTCAGGACCTGGTACGCAAAAAGCTCGGCTAAGAGCAGTGCAGATCGCCGACGCGCGAACGTTGGATGCGCTCGATTTCGCCAGCGTACGCGAGCGCGTGGTCGCGTTGGCGCGCACGCAACGCGGCGTGGCCCTGGCGCAGCTCGTGACGCCGTCGAGTGACCCGGATGCAGTACGCCGCGAGCAGCGCGCGACCGCGCACGTTCGCGAGCTCGTTGCGGGCCACGACTTCCATGTCGGCAGCGCGATCGACACCGCGACGTTGACCGAATCCGCCGTGGTTGGTCGCACGCTTGGCCCATCGGAGCTGCGCTCGGTTGCCGACGCGACGGCCGCCGCCGCAGCTGCATATAAAGGTACGCGCGCGATCTCCGGCGATGCAATCGCCCACATTACCGCGCCCTACGCACCGCTCAACGAGCTGATCCGCGCTCTGGGCGAAGCGATCGACGAGCGCGGGGCGGTGTTGGACCGCGCGTCGCCGGCGCTGGGCCGGCTTCGGCGCGGGTTGGTGAATGCGCAGTCGGATGCGCGCGAGCGAGCGGGATCGATCGCGCGTTCCGGCAATCGCGCGATTCAAGATCCGGTCGTCACCATTCGCGACGGTCGTTACGTCGTTCCGGTGAAGGCGGAGTTCGCCGGCGAGTTCGGCGGCATCGTCCACGATTCCAGTTCCAGCGGTCAGACGCTTTTCGTCGAACCGCTGGCGGCGCTCGAGGCCAACAACCGCGTGCGCACGCTGCGCTTGGAAGAGGAGCGCGAGGTTGCTCGCATTTTGGCCGCGCTC
>JBPYDW010000300.1:0-4905 GCA_051986335.1 Vulcanimicrobiaceae bacterium
ACGAGGCGCAACAGTACGGGCGAGTTTACGCGGCACTGGGTTTGCCGACGACGATCGTCATCGACCGCAGCGGTAAGGTGGTGCAAGGGTTTGACGGCGCCCTCACCTTCGATCAGATGCGCTCGGCTGTAGCCCCGTTGCTCGCCGCACAGTGAACCTACTCGTGCTCGCGCCGCTATTGGCGCTGGTGCTGGTACTCGTGCAATTCGTGGTTCCGGGAAAGCCGGTCTATCACTATGGCTGGTACAACGTTGCCATCTGCGGCCTGCTTATCGTCGGTGTCTATTGGTGGCGCACGGTCGCCCGCGTGGCGCCGAAGTACGCCGCTGCAGCCTTGATGGCGCTGATGGGCACGGTAGCAATTGGGGCTGCCGGAATCGCCAGCGGGCTGTTTGCGCCGGACGACGCAACGGTCATCGCTTCACCGGGAACGAGCGTTCCCGTGGCGGATCTGGGCGGTGCGCTCGTCTTCCCGCTGGTCGCTCCTACGGCAAGCGACGCTGCGGTCATCGTGCAACTGGTGCGAAGGGCGTCGAGCCTGAACATTGCTCCGAACGGAGCGCGCTTCGCCGGCGCATTTCGATTGCAACAGGTCTACCGGCCGGTCGTCGAAATCGAAGCTGCCACTCCGGCCGGAAGCCACCTGACGATCACGCAACCGACGGGAAGCGCTTTTCTTTCACCGGTGCTGACGCTCGCCAATCAGCAAACGATCGCCGGTATGAACCTGCCCTTCGATACGTTTGCCGTACCCGCCGTGCACCGGATCGTGCACGCGGTCCTCTTCGACGCGCAGCACCTGGCGATGCTGCACAACGTGAACGCGGGCGAAAGTTCTGCCGTGCTCTTCGACGTTGACGACGACACCGGCCGATCGCTCCCGCACGGCATACGGCTCGTGCTCGACGGCGAGCGAGTGGCGGTCGGCGGCCTTCTGCTTCGCCCGACGGTACACAGTTATCCGGCAGTTCGCATCGTTGCGGTGCCGCTGCCGCTGCTCGTCGTAGTTGGCCTAGCGCTCATCGCCGCCGCGACCGCGTACGCGATCGGCCTGCGCCGCGGCTAAAACTCCGTCGTACTGGTGAAGGCAAAGTTTTCGATCTTTGCCGTCGGGACCACTCGCGAATAGCCGTATGCCTGGCTACGCTTTTGTGTGGAAGAGAATTCGCAGTTTCGCAGCGCCTCGAGGATGCTTTGATTGAAGCGCAGATTTCGCACGCCGCCGGTCAGCTTGCCATTTTCGATGAGGTAGGTCCCGTCGCGCGTCATGCCGGTGACGATTGCTCGCTTTTGATCGACGATGCGGATGTACCAAAAACGGCTAACGAGCAGGCCGCGCCGCGTCGAGGCGATCAGCTCCTCTTCCGACGCGCTGCCGCCATCGACGACGGTGTTGAGCGGGAACGGTCCGCGAGCGTTGGGCGCCGGCAGAGCATGACCGGTATTTGGGCGCGAGAGCTTGTTGGCCCAATACGAGTCGGTGACGATATTGCGCACGACGCCGTTTTCGACCAGTGCGATACGCTCTTTGGGCTGGCCTTCGAAGTCGAACGGCATCGACGGGGCCAGCGGATGCGCGTAATCGTCGCGGATCGTAACGTTGTCGGCGAAGTACGTGCGGTCGATGCCGTCGCTGCAGAACGATGAACCCTCGTCGAACGACTGCGCCGAAAAGTGCGGCACGAGATAGTCGAGCAGCTCGGCGAACGCCGGCGGCTGCAAGATTACGGTCCAGGCACCGGGCTCGACGGCGCGCGGATGCGCCGTGTCGAGCGCCTTGCGCGCTGCAACCTCGGCCGCGCGCTGCGCGTCGAGTTGCCCGACGTCGGCATCGCAGTCTTCGGCAAAGCCGCTGGAGTCGGCGGCGATCATTTTTGCATTGAGGCAGGCGTCGGTACCATCGAACGACGCGCGGGCGCCGCTCGAATTGGCGACCGTGTATCCCGCGCTGCCGGTAGATGCAAATCCCGCGCACCACAGGCCGTTTTCCTGGGCAACGGTAAAGATCGCATCGCACATCTGTGCCCGCGCGGTCGCCTGTGCGTCGGCGGTGGCTTCGATGAACGCACGCGGTGGCGCCGTCGTCGCCCCACCGCCGGGCAGGCGGGGTTGCAGCGCGTCTTCGGGTGCGAGGCGCGCCAGCGTGATGGCCTGCTCGACGACGCGCCGCAACGCCTCTTCGCCGTGCGCGTTGGTGCGTGCAACACCGGTCCGATTGTCGACGACGGCGCGAACCGAGATGACCGTGTCGCGACCGGCCGGTTGCTGGTGGATGCTCTCGTGGGTGAAGCGTGCCAGCGAGTTATCGCCGGTGAGCACCAAGACTTCGGTCTGGTCCGCACTCGAGAGGCTTAACGCGCTCGCGGCGATTGCTTCACGCGCGCTAGCCTCCATAACCGACTCCCACCGCGACGTTGCGGAAGCGTGCCGGCGCCGCGCCCTGCGTGGTTCGGCCGGTCTGCATCGGCTCGCCCTTGCCACAGTTGGGCGTTCCCCATGCCACCCACGACCTTCGATCGGCGATCGCGTCGCAGGAGTTCCAAAACCGCGGCGTCATGCCGCCATAGGTGGGATTTTTGAGCAGCCTGCCGCGCTTGCCGTTCTTGATCTCCCATCCCATTTGACAGCCGAACTGAAAGTTTAAACGCCGATCGTCGATCGACCACGAGCGATTGCTTTCCATATAAACGCCGTCGCGAACGTCTTCGAAGAGCCCGTCGAAGGCATGGTCGCCCGGAAGCAAGGTCAGGTTGCACATCCGAATCATCGGAACGTATTCCCAGCCCTGCGCCCGCACGCAGCCATTGGACTGCCGGCCGATGGCCCGCGCCGTGTCGTTGGACATTTCGTAACCGACAAGCAGACCGTTGCGGACGATTGGGGAATGGCCGCTGCGCGTCCCTTCGTCATCGTATCCGCACGTTGCCATTCCCTGGGGCATCGTGTTGTCGACTTCGATGCTAACGACTTTGGAACCGTATTGCAGCTTGTCGAGCTGGTCGATCTCGAGAAAAGAGGTTCCGGAAAAGTTGGCTTCCCAACCCATCACCCGATCGAGCTCGGCCGGATGTCCGCACGACTCGTGAATCTGCAGCGATACTTGCGAGCCGCCGAGGATCACGTCGAGCGTTCCACTCGGACATTGCGGAGCGCGCAGCAGCGCCGCCGCTTCTTCACCGATGCGCTGCGCGTTCTCGACGAGTCCGGCTTGCGCGACGATCTCCCAGCCACCGCCTTTGTAGAGGCCGACGTCGCCCGGGAAGGTGCGCAGTTGCGCATCGCCCTCACCGACGGCCAGCGCGGCAAGGCCGCTTCCCGATTGGCAGATGCGCTGTTCGATCTTCGATCCGATCGTGCTGAAGAAGTATTTATCGGTACTCCAAAGATCGAGCCAGGCGCGGCCCGCGGTAATTGCCGGGTCGGCGTGGAGCAGCCGCTCGGCCTCCAACAGGAACGCAACTCGCGCGGCGAGCGAGACGCTCGCCGTTTCTTGCTCGACCGGTGTTGCAAAAGTGTCCACGTGGGCATGCAGCGGTGCCGCCGCGAGGCGATGGCGTGAGACCTCGGCTGCAGCGTGTGCCGCCGCAACGGCGCGCGCCGCCGCAGCGTCGATCGCGTCGAGGGTGAGATCGGATCCGGCGGCAAAACCCCAGGCGCCGTCCACCAAGGTGCGGATTCCATAACCGGTTGAAGCGCTGTCGACCAGCGAAGCGACGATTGCGTTGCGAACTTCGATGCGCTCCGTTCGGGCGGTTTCAAAGCGGACATCAGCATAGTGAGCGCCGCGTATACTCGCTGTATCGAGCGCGCGCTGGGCGAGTTCGTCGAAAGCCATGACCGCCGCAGTTATGGCTCGCTCGACGCGCTCCCTTTCCCCGGCATCAAAACGTGAAAGTTCGATATTACAACGCTGCCCGACGTTCGCGCGCGATTCTGCCCGATTCCGGACAGCACGTAGATTGCTTCCAGGCGTTTGGCTGCAGCGAGTTCGACCGGAAAACGTACTACCACGCGGCGTTTGCCCGCAAAGTCCAGCTTCGTTGCCGGCATGAACGCGCGCTCGTCGATCGTATTGATTGCCGACACGCGCAGGAGCGTTCCGTCGCCGCCGCCTTCGACGTCGAATGCTATGCCGATGGCACCCGCAGGGAGGTCGAGGTCGAGGTTGGCGTATGCTGCGCGTTCCTCGCCGGTAAAGTCGTACGTCAAACGTACGCATTGCGGGCATCCGGCTTCTGCCACGGCCGAACCGGGTTGGCCCTTCGGTGCGCTTGAAAAACCGACGCGAGCGAGCTCCAGCGGAACCTCGTGCTGACCGACGAGAATGTGGCGGCTGACGGCGATATCGCCGACGCGCGCGGTAATGACCGCATCGTCGTGACCGGCTACGAACGTGCCGTCGGCGGAGATGGCGCCGCTGGTGGCGCTCCACGAGACGTTGCCGGGCAGGGCGATTGCAAATCCATCGGCATCGCTAGCGCGCAAGGAAAACGTCGCCCGTTCGCCCTCCAGCAGTGCGTTGCGCGCCGGAGCGATGGTCAATTGCGCCGGCCGGTCGACGACGCTGATCGGCGCCGATCCCGACAAAGTGCCGCTGCGCACGTACAGCGTACCGGCACCGGAACGACCGGCCGTAAATGTGCCGTCGACGATGTTGCCCAACGCGGCCGGCTCGATCCGTTCGATCAGCTCACCGGGAGGGTTCGCCGGAGCGCCGCTGGAGTCGGTAACCGCGACGCGAACCTTCAGCTGTGCGCCGGGCAGTGCGCGCAGTTTCTCGGGGAGTACGGCGAGTCGCGACGCCGCTCCACGTGGCGCATCGCTGAAGACGAACAAGCCGTCGGCCACCGGCCGCGGATGACCGTCAGATGGCGAGTTGCGCACCGACGCGTCGCGATCGCCCGG
>JBPYDW010000301.1:0-3173 GCA_051986335.1 Vulcanimicrobiaceae bacterium
TTTGCCGCGCAGTACCATCAGGCGGCTCTCGTCGCGTTGCTGCGCCGGCTGTTGCGCGATTAGATGAGTTGGAAGATCGAACCGGTACGAAGCGCTGCGCCGTTCGTCGTCGTCAGTCATTCCCCAACTGCGTGCCCGGAAAATACCAACTCACGATTTGCGCCGCGCTCTTTCCCGCTAACGCCATTCCTTTTGCGCCCCATTGACAGAGGCCGACTCCGTGTCCCAAACCGCCCCCGCTAACCACGAACGTTTGCGGGGCAGGACCGCGAACGATCGAACGGATCAGCAGCGATCGCACCAGCCGCGTTCCCACCGCCCGGCGAAACGCCGCGGCCTCG
Organism: Vulcanimicrobiaceae bacterium; assembly: GCA_051986335.1. Taxonomy (GTDB): domain Bacteria; phylum Vulcanimicrobiota; class Vulcanimicrobiia; order Vulcanimicrobiales; family Vulcanimicrobiaceae; genus JBPYDW01. The sequence continues at coordinate 342 of JBPYDW010000301.1, forward strand.
ACCGAAAACTGACTGCCGGCAGCGACGATCTCGATCTCTTTGGCGCGACCGCTGGAGTCGGCCTGAGTTACGCGAACGTCTTGCAGCTCGCCATCCGGTATGAAGCTTTGCGAGACGGACCGCGCCACGTCGCCGGCCGCGATCGTGCATGACCAATGATAGTCGGGCGAGCCGCTGCACCAGCCGCAGACCACGCCGTTCAAGTACGGTCGAGCCTCTCCGCCCCAGGCCTCGACCGACGACTCGGTATGTCCACCGCACGACGACGAGTAGGCGATGGCGGCGAAGCCGCCGGCGAAGCGAAGCACCTGCCGGGAACTAGCGTTCACCGCGCCGATCGCAGCCGGCGATTCGCTATCGAGGCCATCGTAGACTTGATCCGCTTCGGAGCTGACGACGTCGTAGTCACGACTTGGATTGCTGCGCTGGAGCACGTAGGTGCGCGCACAGATCGCCTGGGCCTGCAGCGCGGCGTCGGGCCAGCTCGCCGGCATCTCGCGGGCGACGACGCTGTAGAGATACTGCTCGACCGGCACGGTCGTCACGATGCCGCCGTCCGGCAAGCGCACGAAACTGCCGCGAAAGCGCCGCCCCCCGTAGCTGAAGGTCGTCGCATCGATCGGCTGCGCGTCGCCGTTGCCGAGCAGCACGCGCAACGCCGGCGCCGTTGAAAGCATCGCTGGATCGGCGTCGCCGGGCGAAGATTGCAATGCTGCGCGAATCCGTCGCTGGGTCCACAGCTCGAACGCGCCGGGTGCGGTGATAAGCGATGCCAAAAACTGGCCGCGGTCCATCAGTTGCAGGCCACGCTACAGCAACCGCTCTTGTCGAGCGCCCTGAACGCTCTTGCCCAAGTGCCGGTAGGCGTTCGGCGTAGCTTTGCGACCGTTGGCCGTGCGCACGACGAAGCCGGCCTTCAACAGATACGGTTCGACCACGTCCTCGAGCGTCTCCGCGTCCTCGGTGAGCGTCGCGGCAATCGCGGCAATTCCGACCGGCCCGCCGCCGTACTGCTCGACGATCGTGCGTAGAAAGGCGCGATCGAGCCGGTCGAGGCCCAGTGCGTCGACGCCTTCGCGCTGCAATGCTTCGTCGGCAACGTCCGGCGTGACGTGGCCGGCCGCCCGCACTTCGGCGTAGTCGCGAACGCGCCGCAGCAAACGATTGGCGATGCGCGGCGTGCCGCGGCTGCGCGCGGCGATCGCATGCGCCGCTTCCGGGTCGATCGGTACTCCCAAAACGCCGGCGGAGCGAACGATGATATGCTCCAGATCGGCGACGTCGTAGTAATCGAGGTGGTGCAGCAGCCCGAACCGATCGCGCAGCGGTGCCGAGAGCAGGCCCGCGCGCGTCGTCGCACCGACCAGCGTGAAATGTTTGAGCGGAAGCTTGATCGTCTTGGCGTACGCTCCACGGTCGACGATGAAGTCGATTTGAAAACTCTCCATCGCCGGGTATAAGAACTCTTCGACAACGCGCCCCAAGCGGTGGATCTCGTCGATGAAGAGTACGTCGCCGTCCTCGAGAGCGGTGAGGACGCCGACCAAGTCTTTGGGCTTCTCTAGTGTAGGGCCGCTGGTAGGGCGCAACGCCACGCCCATCTCGCGAGCGATCAGCGTCGCCAGCGTCGTCTTCCCTAAACCGGGCGGACCGTAAAACAGAACGTGTTCGAGCGGTTCGCCGCGGCCGCGGGCCGCCGCGATCGAGATCTGTAGATTCTCGACGACCTGTCGCTGTCCCACGTACTCGGCAAACGTCTTCGGCCGCAGCGACGCACCGTAGATTTCGTCTTCGAGTTGATCCTTGGGATCGAGAACGTTGCCGTCCGCCGGCACCTCAACGGACTCCGGACCGATCAGACGCTTGCGGGCGGAGTCGCTCATTTTGCCAGCTTCGCCTTGCGCGGGCGATCTTCCGACGCACCGTCCGTGCGCGCCTTGCGGCGATAGATCTCGGCAAGCAGCGTCTCCGGCTCGCTCGTGCCCGGCGACTCCCGCAACGCATCGCGAATCATCGCCTCGGCTTCCGGCCGCTTGTATTCGAGTTGCAGCAGAACTGCCAGCGCTTCGTCGGCAAAGTCCGGCATCGGCGCCGTGGACGGTGCCTGCGCCTGACGGATGAGCAAGAAGCGAGCGACTTTCCCCTGGAGCTTGGCGACGATATCGCGTGCCTTCTGCTGTCCGATGCCGGGCAACGTGCGCAGAAATGCGTGGTCGCCGCGATCGATCGCCGAGGCGATCCGCGACATCGGCTGCGAAAAGGCTCGCGCGGCGGAACGTGGCCCGATCGACGCGACCGAGATGAGCGCCTCGAAGAACGCGCGCTCGATCGCATTGGTAAAGCCGTAGTACGTATAGCGGCCGCTATTCCCGTCGATGCTCATCGCCGAGTAGATCTCCAGCGTAACCGGCTCGCCCGGCGCAGCCGTAACCTTTTCGGCCACGCAGGGCGGCAAGATCACTTCGTATCCGAGGCCGCCGACGTCAAGTACCACCGTCTCCGGCGTGCGTTCGGCCAGCTTTCCGGTGATGCGGGAGAACATCAGGAAACCAACCGCGCCGAGCGCGCGAAGTTGATGTACGCCAAAGCGATGGCCAGTGCGTCGGAAACGTCGTTCGGCCGCGGTGCGGAACGTAGTGCCAGCAGTTGGCGCACCATTGCGTTGACCTGCTGCTTGCTGGCCGCGCCCGATCCTACCAGCGATCGCTTGACCTTCGCGTGCCCCATCGTATGCACCGGCGTGCCGCACTGCGCGGTCGCCAGGCACAGCACGCCGCGGGCGTGCCCCATCATGATCGCCGTCTGCGGATTTTTGTAACTTGCGTAGAGCTC
>JBPYDW010000302.1:0-4125 GCA_051986335.1 Vulcanimicrobiaceae bacterium
TTCTCGCGCACGAACGCACCCATGCCGTCGTTGATGTCGCCGGCGAGTTCGATGAAGCGGGTGTGAAAATCGTATTCGCGTGCCTTCCAGGCGAGATAGAAGGGATCGAGCGGGATGCAGTGCCCGCCGACGCCGGGTCCGGGGTCGAAACGCATGATGCCGAACGGCTTAGTAGACGCCGCATCGAGCACTTCCCAAATGCTGAGTCCCATGCGATCGCAGAGCAGCGCCATCTCGTTCACCAGCGCGATGTTCACGGCGCGAAAGGTATTTTCAAAGACCTTGGTCATCTCGGCGACGCTGGGTGAGCTGACGGCGACGACGTCGACGATCGTCTGTTGATAAAAGCAAGAGCCAACCTCGAGGCAGGCAGCCGTAACCCCGCCCACCACCTTGTTGGTGTTCTTGGTCGTGTAGCGAGCGTTTCCGGGATCGACCCGTTCGGGCGAAAAGCAGAGGAAGTAGTCTTCGCCCACTTTCAGGCCGGAGGTTGCCAAGAGGTCGAGCAACACTTCCTCGGTCGTTCCCGGGAACGTCGTGCTCTCCAAACTTACCAGCTGGCCCCGTCGCAACATTCTAGCGATCTCTTGGCCGACGATGCGAATGTATGATAAATCCGGCTCTTTGTTGCGCGTCAGCGGCGTCGGCACGCAGATCACGATGCAATCGCACTGGCCCAGCGTGGCGAAATCGCAGGTCGCCGAGAGCTTTCCGTCCTCCACCGCTTTGGCGACGTCACGGTCGTCGGCATCGCGAATGTAGTTGAGGCCCTGGTTGATCTGATCCACTCGGATCGGATTGCGGTCGTAACCGATCACGGTGAATCCCACCTTTGCCTTTTCGACGGCAAGCGGAAGTCCGACGTAGCCGATGCCGACCACGCCGACCAAGGCGGTGCGGTCCAGGATCTTTTTCTTGAGCGCTTCCGAGCGAATCGATTGAGCTTCGAGCAGTTTCACGTGCGATGTACCTTTATGATGAAGCTGTTACGCTAAGTTCAACGGCTTGCGCGCCGTCGCCGGCGACTTCGGCGCGTTCGACAATTGCGGTCGCGCCGGGGCGGCCGTTCGTCGAAGGCTCGACTTGCAAGTGTGGCCCGGGAGTAAAATCGGGAACGAACGTTCTTAAGGTCGCGATACAGCCGGCAACGTCGCTGCGACGCACCAGCGAGCGCAACCGGTCGACCCCGGCGTTGAGCGCCGCATAATCGAGGCGCTCTTGCTTGGCGATGAACAGGCGCTGATGGCTGGTGCGCGTGAAACCCTCGCCGTCGGTCAATATTTCCTCGAAGAGCTTCTCGCCGGGACGGATGCCTTGCTCGACGATGCCGACGTCGCGATGCGGTTCGAATCCGGATAGCCGAATGACCGTTTCGGCCAGCTCCATGATCTTGATCGGTACGCCCATGTCGAGGACGAAGACCTCGCCGTCGAGTCCCATCACCATGGCCTGCAAGACCAAAGACACGGCTTCGGGGATGGTCATGAAGTAGCGCTGCATGTCGCGATGGGTGATGGTGAGCGGTCCGCCGCGTTGCAGCTGCGCCTTGAAGATCGGCAGCACGCTGCCGCGACTCCCGAGCACGTTACCGAAGCGCACCGATACGAACTCGGTCGCGCTCCCGCCGGCGAACGACTGGCAGACGAGCTCGGCCATTCGTTTGGTCGCGCCCATAACGCTGGTCGGATTGACGGCTTTGTCGGTCGAGAGCAGCACGAACTTGGCGGCACCCGCCGCGGCCGCCGCCAGGGCGACAATCTTGGTGCCAATGACGTTGTTGCGCACCGACTCGCAGACGTTGGCCTCCACGATCGGCACGTGTTTGTGGGCCGCCGCGTGCAGCACGATGTTGGGATGATAGGTCGAGAAGACGTTACGGATCGCCGCCGCGTCGGCAACGTCCGCGACGATGATGCGCGTGCGGTCGAAGCTGTATCTGGACCGCAGGTCGTCGTCGATCGCAAACAGGCTATTCTCGCCGTGTCCGAGCAGCAACAACAGATCCGGATCGAACGTCGCAACCTGCCGGCAGATCTCGCTGCCGATCGAACCGCCCGCACCGGTTACCAGGACGACTTGCTTCTCGAGATGCGGCCGCACGGCGGCCGTGTCGATGACCACCGGGTCGCGGTTGAGCACTTCCTCTAGCTTGATGTCGCGCACGCGCGAGACGGTCACCCGATCGCTCAAAAGCTCGCCCGCATCGGGAACCACTTTAACGGAAGGCCGGCGTGCCTCGGGCACGCTGACGCACAGGGCTTTTACATGGTTGACCAGCGACAAGGGCGCGCCGGTTATTGCTACGATGACCAGATCGACGTGCTGGGAGATGATGATCTGGGGCAAGTCGTCGACGCGACCGAGAAGCCGGACACCGTCGATGCGCCGCTCCGACAAGCCGTCGTCGACACAGCCGACGACGCTCATCTGCACGGCACGATCCTCCTGGATGCTACGCACCAGCGTCTGGGCGGCCACCCCGACGCCGACGATGGCGACCCGCTGTGCGTTCGGGCGACGCGTTATCCACCAGATGCGCCCCATCACCAGTGCTATGCGCGCAAACATTCGCAGAGCAAACCAGATCAGGGCCGCGATCAATACGAGTCGACCGGATGCATGCAACAGCGGCGTCGGCAGCTGCTCCAGCAGCAGGGCCAGCGCGGCCCCGGAGAGGGAACCGGCCAGCAATCGCAGGACGTCGTGAAAATCGAACGTACGCGCGCTCTCGTAACGGAACTGTACGTACGCTCCGCAGACCAGCAGGATGGCAGCAAGCGTCAGCAGCTGGGCAGGGCTCGCACTGTGAATGTCGCCGACGATGGGCGCGATCCACACCGCCACTAGGATGAGTACGAGGTCCGCCAGGAAGAGCGTACCTCGCAAAAGGGGCCGAATGGCGCGTGGCGTCGTCATTTTCGCCGCTGCCGTGGAACGTTCTACGCTAGCGTACCGGAAGCGCCCGCTCTTGCGCTAGCGCAGCATGCAAGCGTCCGGGCGACCAGCGGTCGTTCGAGCATCCCAATACCCCCAAAGCACACTCCTTACGTAGCTCTGGTCCATGGTACGCGAGGCCCAACCAGAGCGTCAGATTCAGGCCGCTCAACAGCCGTTAGGTCAAAAAGCCCCATCGATTGCCGGCATTGCCGCAGAAGGGAAGCTCGCGGTTGGGTCACCCGGGCTGGTTCTCAGACTCGGCTGCAAGCGTCATAATGGCGGCATGTTCCTGCGCACGATTCAGCGGGCCGGTCGCACGTTGCGAGCCATGGCTAAGACGCTTGCAACCTCGCTGCAGGACGAGCACCAGCGGGCCCAGCTGGCGGGTGTCACGTTCGCCGGACACGCCATCGTACGAGGCTGCGACCGCATACGGGTGGGGACCAACGTGTTCATCGACCACGGCGCATACCTCAATCCCAGTACCGTCAACGATCGGCGCGGCTACATTCATTTGGGAAATGACGTTGAGGTCGGGCCGTACACGGTAATCTGGGGCGGTGGCGGCGTCACCATCGGCAACGGCGTGCACTTGGGTGCCCACGTCCACATCACGTCGCAGCAAGGCACGCTCACCAACGGTGACGCGCACAGTTTCACGGTGCAGGCCAAGCCGGTAACGATCGAGGACGACGTCCTGATCTATTCGGGTGCCATCGTCACGCCCGGCGTGCGTGTCGGACGCGGCGCGCGCATCGCCGCCGGTGCTGTGGTCACCCGCGACGTTGCGCCGTATGCGACGGTCGCTGGCGTTCCGGCGGAGACGCTGGCTACCTAGAACTCTGTGTAGAAAACTACCGGCGGCAGGTTGGCCGCTTCGACCCAGCTCGGTCCGATCTCGATCATGTAGGCCGCGTGCGAGATCAACGGAAGCGACTGCTGACCGCTGGTCACTTCCGTCCACCCGGTGGTCTTTTCGGTTCCACCGTTTGGCGCCTGGGCCTTGAACACGCGCACGTTACCGGTGAACTGCGCAACCTGTGTCGAGGTGAACGGCTGTCCCCAAACCTTGAAGAAGTCGCTGAGCGTATACGAAACGACGCCGTTGGGCTCGACGTGGATGTAACCGCTGCGATCGTGCGTGTGAATGTAATAGAAGCACGTCGCGGTGTTCTCGAATCCGGTGGC
>JBPYDW010000303.1:0-9449 GCA_051986335.1 Vulcanimicrobiaceae bacterium
GCGGTATTGAGCACGGCATGATAGTCCGCATCTGCAGCGATTCCGTACTTCTTGTCGATGTCGTCCATGACCTGAAGATGAATCGGGTGCGATACGGCGCGATCGAGCATCACCTCAACGTTGAATCCGTTCCCGGTTTGGCCGGCTCCCCACAAGGCCGCGGCCAGGGCCTTCCCGTCACTCGGATTGGGGTCCGGCGTGGACGGCAGCGGGATCTTCTTGGCGGTAACGATGGCTAGCGAGTCGGAGACGACGTAATTGAACACGGTGAGAAAATTCTGCACCTTTTGCTTGCCGTACTGCGCCGTTAACTTGGCCACTTCGGCGTTGAACTTCGGTCCGGTCAAGGTCTTGACCAGCGTAACGCTGTCGAACTTCGATGGTCCTCCGCCGGCTTCGATCATCGAAAGCGTTACTTTCAATGCCGGCGGTCCGGTGTAGACGCCAGGCCCTGAAAAGCGCGACGGAGCGTTGGTGATATCGGAGGCCGCCAGTGCGACGGTCGAACCGAGGACTCCAATGATTGCGGCGGTTAGCCACATTGTGCGTGCACCTTGCATGCGAGTTGACCTTTCTTTCTGATTAAGACGGTTGGGCGTGCGACATCAAATGATCCATGTAGTCGATGAAGTTACGGTTCGACACAGGGCTCACCGACGCCAAAATTTTGCGGGTACGCGATTTGAGCGGACGCTGCAGCTCCGGCCCGAGATCTTCGATGATCGAAGCGAGCGCGATACTCTGGCGAATGTACGCGCCGGTAAGCTCGACCAGCATCGGCTGGCGCGTCAACAGAGCCGTCGCACCCGACGCGTCGATCTGACCGGCCACCAGCGCTTCGCCATCGGCGACGGAAAGAAACCAGCGCGCATTTCCGACTGGTGCGACGCGATAACGATAGGCGTGCCCGAGGCAAAAACCGCAATCGGCCGGGCAGGCATTCAAGCACAGCACGGTAACCGCGACGCCGCGCTCTTCGGCGGAGGCAATCTCCTTTTCGAGTTGGGCTGCCTCGCTTGGAAACAGCGCAAGCACGACGTCGCGAGTGGCGTCGTCCAGCGCGCTGCGCGCGTGATCGACCAGCGCCGAATAGCCGCGCGCGGTTAGAACTTCATCCGATTGCGCGGAAGTTTCCAGGCTCGCGAGCGAATCGCGCGTAGCCACAATTGCACTGCGTTGTTCCGATTCAATTCGTCCCAGCAGCGTTCGCGGATCGACCGGCGTGTAACGCGGTCCGCCTTTGCCGGTGACGGTCAGCAGCGCTCCGCGTTCGACGAGCTTGCGCAGGATCGAGTAGATGTTGGCCCGCGGGACGCCGGATTCTTTGGCGACTTCATAGCCGTTGAGGTTGGGTTTGCGCAGCAGCGCCACGTACGCGCGCGCTTCGTATTCGCCGAATCCCACGCGTTGAAGGGTCGTAACGGCGCCTTGAATGCCGGTCGCGGCCATCAGCTCTCCCATCAATAGTAGTTGCTATAACAACTACTATCACGGACGCTGCGCGCGCGTCAACCTGGCCGGATGGCCAGGGAACCCCGGGCGGCTAGCTCCCGCCGATATCCCAGAGCAGGCCGAGATCCTTCTTCGAAAAGGCCCGGAACGAAATGAGCGTTTCGGTCGATTCGATCCCCTCGAGAGCGCCGATGCGCTCGGGGACCAGATCGTTGAGCGCCTCATGCTCTTTCACGCGGACGACCACGACCAGGTCGAACGGCCCGGCGACGGAGTAGACCTCGGTGACGCCGTCGATCTGCAAAAGGTCCTCGGCAACGCGCGGAAGCTTTCCGCGCTCCACGTTCATGAGGATGAAGGCCGTAACCATATGGACACGCCGCTTCGCGCCTCGGGCATGATCGCCTTCGCAGGTGCGGCGGCGCGGATCGCTGCGCGTCCGGGCAAGCTCGACAAGATCGACGAGCTTTCCGCGTATCTTCGCACGCTCGACGACGCGGATCTGGTCGCTGCCGCGCGCTTCCTTACCGGTAATCCATTTGCCGCAAGCGATCGTCGCACGCTATCGCTCGGTGGGCGCACGATTACGGCGGCCGCGCAGCGCGTATGGGAGTTTGACGGCGCTGCGCTGCGCGCAGCGTATCGCGAAAGCGGCGACGCCGGTGCGGCGCTCGGCCCATTCGTACGACCGCCGCGGGATGCCGGGCTGTTCGCCGAAACGCTTACGCCGGCATCGCTCCTAGCCTTGTTCGAACGGATTGGCGACGCGAGCGGCAAGAACGCCGGACGCGTGCGCGAGCAGTTGTGCGAGCGTATCTTGCGCGCTTGCGGCAACGCGTCGGAGGCGACCTACGTCATCAAGATCATGACCGGAGATCTGCGCATTGGATTGAAAGCCGGATTGGTTTTGGAGGCGATCGCTAAGGCGTTCGGTGGAGACGACGCCGCGGTTCGGCGCGCCGCAATGGCTGCCGGCGACATCGGCGCCGTCGCCGTCGCCGCCAAGCATGGAACGTTGGAATCGATCGCCGTTGCCTACGGCGCGCCGATCGGTTTCATGCTCGCCTCGCCGATTCCGTACGGCGACGAGTACCCGGCACTGGGCGGGGCGCAATGGTTGATCGAAGACAAGTACGATGGAATCCGCGTGCAGGCCCACGTGCACGACGGCAAGGTGCAGTTGTTCTCGCGAACGCTCAACGAGGTGACGCGTTCCTACCCCGAGATCGAGCTGGCACTGCGCTGCATTGCCGTTAGGGTGGTGCTCGACGGCGAGCTGATCGCGATGCGCGACGGAACGGTGCTGCCGTTTCGCTACCTGCAAACGCGGCTGCAGCGCAAAATCGTCGACGAGCAGCTTCTGCGCGAGGTCCCGATACAGTTTGCCATCTTCGACATCTTGGCGTTGGGCGATGAGTTTCTCATCGACGCACCGTTGGCCGAACGCCGCGTGCGTTTGGAGTCACTGGCGCTGGACGCACCATCCTTGCAGATTGCGCCGGCCTCGGCGCTGGGTGGCGAAGCCGGCGCGGCTGCCGTGAACGGTGCGTTTGCCGCAGCACGCGAACGCGGCAACGAAGGGATCGTGTTCAAGCGCACCGATGCGCCCTATCTTCCCGGGCGTCGGGGCAAGTGGTGGCTGAAGCTCAAGCGCGAACTGGAGACGCTCGACGTGGTGGTCGTCGCGGTCGAGTGGGGCCACGGCAAGCGCGCGAAGGTACTCTCCGACTATACCTTTGCGGTGCGCGGATCGAACGGCGAATTGCTGACGATAGGAAAGGCCTACTCGGGACTCACCGACGTCGAGATCGCCGAGCTCACGCCGTGGTTTCTCGAGCACCGCTTGCCGCAGACTGCGCAGCGCGAGAAAGCGCGCGCGTACGAGATGCCCGTCGAGCCGAAAATCGTGCTCGAGGTCGCGTTTGACGTGATTCAGCGCAGCGATCTGCACGAAAGCGGCTTCTCGCTACGCTTCCCGCGCATCGTGCGCATCCGCGACGACAAGCCGCCGGAAGAGATCGACACGTTAGCGCGCGTCGGAGATATCTACGAAGAGATGCTGACAAGGGAGCGGGTGGAGCGATGACGTCGGAAGAGCGGTTGCGGCGGGTCACGATCGGCGAACCGACCGTCCACAACGATCGGATCACACTGGTGGAATACGATCCCGCCTGGCCGCGCAACTTCGAGGCCGAGGCCAAGCGCATTCGGCGGGCGTTGGGCGAGCGCGCGTTGCTGCTCGAACACGTCGGATCGACGTCGGTGCCAGGGCTCATCGCCAAGCCGATCGTCGACATCGTGTTGGCCGTCGCCGACTCCGCCGACGAGCCGGCTTATGTTCCTGCCCTCGAAGCCGCCGGCTACAGACTACACATACGAGAGCCCGACTGGCACGAGCATCGTAAGTTCAAAGGCCCCGGAGTCAACATCAACCTGCACGTCTTCACGGAAGGCTCACCGGAAGTCGAGCGCATGCTCTCATTCCGCGATCGTCTGCGATCGAACGTTGAGGATCGCAAACTATACGCTCGGACAAAACGCGACCTCGCACAACAGACGTGGAAGTACGTTCAAGACTACGCCGATGCCAAGACGCAAGTCGTGAACGAGATTCTAACCAGAGCCCATTTCTAAAGTGGTTTGCCGTCGTCGGAGCTGCCGAGTAGAATCGGCCGCAACAACGGAATCGGCGGATCGCCGTGGGCGAGGAACGCGTCGTGGAATTTCTCCAGCGTGTAGGCCGAGCCCAACTTCCTCTTATAGTCGCTGCGTAGTTTGAGGATCATCAGCTTGCCGAGCGTGTAGTAACCGTACATCGGATCTTGCGTTCCGCGCAGCGTCTCTTCGACCGCGACTTGTTTCGGCTGGAAGCATTCGCCGGTGAACAGTTTCTCAGCTTGTGGAATGGTCATGCCCGCCGTATGCAGCTTCACCCCGACGATGTAGCGGCAATTGCGCAACAGCGCTTCTTCGAGCTGCGCCAGGCGCACGTGCGGGTCGCCGTTGCCCCAGCCGTCGTCGACCATCGCCTGCTCGCCATAATGCGCCCAGCCCTCGGCGTACTCCGAGCTGCCGGTGAGCTGGCGCGTGAGGCTCAAGTTCAAGGTGCGGTCGATGGCAAAGTTGGTAGCGTGGCCCGGGTAGACTTCGTGGGCGGATATGATTGGAAACTCATAGCTGTTGAACTGCGCGAGGTACTGCGCCGTCGTCGCGGCGTCCCACTTCGGATCGACCGGCGTCACGTAGTAGTACGTCTGCGTATCGACCGTCTCCAGCGGTCCTGGAGAATCCTCGGCAGCGGTGGTGGTAGCACGCTCGAACTGCGGCGTGTCGATCACCTTGACGTTCATCCCCGCCGGAAGCGTCACGTACTGCTTGGCGATGATGAAGGCGCGCAGATGCTGCAGATCCGATTGCGCGATCGCACGCAGCTGCGAGGGTGGCGGCGTCACCTTGGCAATTCGCAGATAGACGTCCAGCGGCGTCGCGTGTGGATCGATCTTCTTGGCGGTCGCGATGAACTGCGCGCGGGTCTGGTCCAGCGCCGCCTGGCCCACGGCCAGGTAGTCGGCAACGGACATATCCAAGCCATCTTCGTAGAGCAGGCGCTTACGGTATGCGTCGGTGCCGATCGCGTAGGTTCCACGCGGTTTGACTTGCGCAATCCAGCCGGCGTACGACTTCATCGCGGCGGCAGCCGTGGCATTGGCGGCGTTGAGCTCGCGTCGCAGATTCGCGTCGCGCAGCCCGGCAAAGCCTTGCGGTACCGAGTCGGTAAAGAACGACACCGAACCGCGTGCGTCGTCGAGGGAGACCTCTTTGGTGATCGCGTCGACGCTCGTAAGGTTGGCGCGCGCCTCTTTTAGCAACGCGGGAATCTGGTGCTCGCGTGCGATCGCATAGTGCGCCCGCGTTGCAAGCGGCGCGTAGTTGCGGCTCATGAGCTTGAAGATCGCGTCGCTGGCCAAACCGGTGTATAGGTCAGGATTGTGCCGCCACTGCGCCAGCGATCCGGTGAGCAGCAAATCGTCGCGCAACTGGTATTCCAGCAGCTTTGCGTCGAGCGCAACTTCGGGGGAGAGCGCACTCTTGTCGATCGCTGCGAGCTTGGTCAGGTAGTCTTTGTCGCTCGCGAGCTGCGCTTGAAAGTGTGCCGCAGAATAGTCACCGAGCTGCGCGTCGTAGTCGTGCAGCCCGGCGTCGGTAGCCTGCGTCGGATTCTTCTGCAGGGTTTCGTGAAAGTATCGATTGGCGAGATCGACGTACTGGCTGTCTGCACCGCCAGCCGGCGACTGTGCCATCGGCACGACACCAAACAGCGCCACGAGTGCCGCAGCAATCAACTTGCGGATAACGGACATAGTTACTTGTTTTTAAACTTTGCCATCCGCTTTTCATTGTAGGCAGCGATGCCTTCTTTAGCGTCTTCGCTCTTGAAGAGCAACGATTGCAGCTCGCGCTCGAGCGCAAGCGCATCTTGTAGCGGCATCTCCGCGCCGGTTTGGACCGCGCGCTTGATGTGGCCAACGGCCATCGGCGCCTTGTTAGGCGAGCAAAATTGTTTGGCGTAGGCCAGCACCTGCTCGCGGAACGACGCCGCGTCGCCTTCCAGGATGTCTGAGATCATGCCCCAATCGAGCGCCTGTTCGAACGAGAACGTCTTGCCCGTGGCCATCATCTCGATCGCCCGGGGTTTGCCGACCAATCGCGCCAGACGTTGCGTTCCGCCGGTTCCCGGCAACACTCCGAGCGAGACTTCGGGCAGCCCAATCTTGCCCGCGTCCTTGCGAGCGATACGCAGATCGCAGGCCATCGCGATCTCGAGCCCGCCGCCAACGGTATGGCCGTTGAGCCCGGCGATCACCAGCTTCGGCGTCTGTTCCAGGCGGATCAACGTCTCGTTGGCGTGCAGGCAGAACTGGTATTTGAACTCCGGCGTTACGGCGTTGAGCATGCCGATGTTGGCTCCGGCCGAGAAGAACTTTTCGCCGCTGCCGGTGAGCAGTATCACTTCGGTCTCGGGGTCGAAGCGCGCATCGAGAATCGCTTCGTCGAGCTGACGCATCATCTCGTGCGTATACGTATTGGCGGGCGGATCGTTCATCTCGATGATGGCGACGTGACCGTCCTTACTGTAGTTGATGACGCGTTTGCCGTCGTGAGCGCGTTGCTCGCGCCCGAAGGGGGTTTGAACCGTGCCGATACCGTTACCGCTCATGCTGCGCTTCCTTTTGGTGCAATCCAGTCGGGATTCTTGAAGTAGGTTGCCAACTGTTCTTCGTCGGCTTTGGTTGGTAGAACCGTGGGTGCGTAGATTCGCCACTCGAGATCGTTCAGGCGGCGCCCATCGACGGTCCAACGCTCCCCGGCGTATTCGCCGATCGCGCGATTGAAGCGAATGTCCGGGACGTAGAACTTCGTTTGCGAGGCGTTGACTTCGTTGACGCGCTCGACCGTCTTGGTGATCTCGTCGTAAAACTGCGAGCGCGCGCGCTCGTTGAGATGCTCGGGATCCACCCGATCGGGCGTAGTGCTCTCGTCAACGCGTCCCTTGATGCCCCAAGTGTAGGCCCACTGCGCCGAGCCGCTGTGATCGGTACCGAACAGGTCGAGCGATCCGGAGATCCACTTGTTGTAGTACTTCTGTTGGATCTCGACCGGAATAACGCCGGCCTTGGCCATCCGGCGAAGTCCGGTAATGCCCGTTCCCATATGAAACGACTCTTCTTTGAGCATCGGACCCATCGAGCTAGCCAGCGGGGCAAAGCCGGAGTGCGAGAGCATCGTCAGCTGAAACTTTCCATCGCGATCCATGAAGTTCGTGTAGGCGAAGAAATCCAGCCAGTGAGTCACGTCGTCGTTGAACGCGTTGAGCAAACGATTCTTCTTGCCGAACGCTCGTCGTTCGAGCAGCTTTTGGGCCTCGATTTTGCCTTCGCTGCCGAACTGCGAGATCAGCAGATGGCACATCTGATAGCCGTGCCGCGTCTCTTCCACCATGATGCGAATCAGCGAGGCGAGGTCGTACTCGGACGGCGCGTTGTTCACTAAGAATCGCTGCTGCTCGTTGCTGGCAAACTCGGTGTCGCCCTGATAGACGATCATGTTGAGGGCGGCATCGCGCATGCGCTGGTCGGGCATCTCCAGCACTTTGTCCCAGCGTCGCTCGCCTTTGAAGTCGCCAAAGTATATTTCGCTGGTCGGGAGCTCGCCGTACTTGGCCTCGAAGCGGTAGCCGGGCATGTAGCGCTCGACCAAATCGTGGTCGAGCCCGATGTCCTTTTGCCACTCGTCGAGCATCACCAGCCAGTCATCAAACGTGGATATTCGACCCATCGACCGCCTCGTATAACGGAAAATCTCGATATCGTGAGAATAGCGTCATATTAGTCTTCCACCCCGGAGGTGTCAAGCCAGTCCATGCGGACGGTCACTCGCCCGAACTCGTTCATTTTCACCCTGTACGGCGACTTCGTTCACCGGCGGGACCAGCCCGAGGCGGCGCTCTGGATCGGCAGCCTGGTAAAGCTGATGGCGAGCTTCGGCCTCTCGGAGCCGGCCGTGCGACAGGCAATCTCGCGAATGACGCGCTCGGGATGGCTGGTTGCTGAGAAACGAGGTGCACGGGGCTACTACCGGGTGACCGAGCGTGGGCGGCGGCGGATCGAAGGCTTGAGCCCGCGCATTTACGGACCGGTCGTCGAGTGGGATGGCCGCTGGCGGATGCTGGCCTACACCGTGCCGGAGGAGAATCGCACCGCTCGCGACCGCTTGCGCAAGGACCTGACGGTGCTCGGCTGGGCGCCGCTGGGCGCATCGATCTGGATCAGTCCGACCGACAGTCTGGCCGATGCCCGCGAAGCGGTTGAAGCCAACGGCTTGCTCGACGGAATCGACACCTTCGTCGCCGATAACAGCGGGCCGCACTCGGACCGCGAACTGCTCGAACGCTGCTGGGATATCGGCGCGATCGCGCATGCATACGATGAATTCGTCGCACGTTATCGAGCGCGTCTCGAACGTGAATCTTCTCAGCACGCTCTCAGCGATGAGGATGCATTCGTCGAGCGTCTGTGGCTCGTGCACGACTATCGGAAGTTTACGTATCTCGATCCCGGGCTTCCCAGCACGCTGCTGCCCGCGCATTGGCCTGGCGCCGAGGCGGCAAGGCTATTTCGCTACTACTACGCGGCGATCGAGGCGAAGTCGGAGCGCTTCTTCGCCGGCGCCCTTGCTACGTAAGGCCCACCGGCGACAGAGGCTCACAGTCGGGGTTGCCGAACAGGACGGCGCTATGTCCAAGAACGTCTGGTTTGCTTTGGTGCTCGTGGCGCTTGCCGGCGTCGTCGGATGCAATAAAGGCAGCACTCCGAACACCGTCGTCACGCCGACGCCGATTCCAACGGCTTCCAGCGCAACGATTCTGGCGAGCTATAAGGCGACGCCGCTACCGAGCCTCGTCGTCAACATGTTCAACTCGACCGAACCGAAGCAACCGTCGACGCCGCCGCCCGGCGCGACCCCCACGCCGTTCCCGCAGCCGACCGGTCCGCCGATTGGAACCGGCGTAACCAATGCAAACGGCGAGGTGACGTTCAACCATCTAACGCCCGGCATCACCTACTGCTGGACGTACGCGTACAAGCCGAAGCCGCCGCCGACCATAACGATCAATGCGAACATTTGCACCAACGGCTGGAACAATATCGTCACCCTGGGAACCTAATATTTTTGCCCGGCTGTCGTTGCCGCGAGGCTCCATTACGACCGAGTAAAGCACACCTCGCGGCGCCTAAGCCGGACGAAAAATCTTAGGTTCCGACACTCTTGATCCTTGCCGTCCGCTTCGCGAGTGCGGTGGTCCGGGAAGCGAGGGCATCTGAGGCGCGAGCGAAGCCATGGAGGGCGAGAGCGAGCGCGAAGTGAGCAGCATTTTTTCATGGATGGAAAAATGCGCGCGTCCCGAGCGACGGACTACTGTACTCGCGAAGCCCTTA
>JBPYDW010000304.1:0-3703 GCA_051986335.1 Vulcanimicrobiaceae bacterium
ATGCGGCGTACATGGGTGGCGGCGAGTATTTTCGGCCGCGCGATTTCCTCAAGCTGGGTCAGCTATTCCTCAATCACGGCACGTGGAACGGGCGGCGCATCATCGGTGACGACTGGCTACAGGCCTCGGTGGTATCGCGCTCGATCATGAACGAAGACGCCGCCGGCGAAGGCGACCACTACGGCTACGGCTGGCATCTGGGCAAACTCACGGTCGACGGCCGAACGTACGATTTCATCAACGCCGGCGGTAACGGCGGTCAACTCCTGGTCGTGGTGCCGAAGCTCGATATGGCGATCATGATCACCGCCGGCAACTACGGACAATATCCGGTGTGGAGCTCATTCATCGACCGCATCGCGGGCGCGGCAATCCGCGCCGCCGACTAGCGTTGCTGCAACCGAGGCACCTTAGACGGGCTTTATCGCTCGATAGCGCGGCTCCCACATAACAGCGCGAATTGCGCGCTCGACGTCGGGTGGCGTAACGCGCGCGAGCCCTTCGCGCAATGCTTGCTCTGCTACCGCGATCGCAACGTGCGTTGAAACCTCGCGCACCTTCGCCATCGATGGAAGGATCGAGGCGCCGAGCTGCGATGCGTCGACTAACTCCGCCAGCCGGCGCGCACCCGCCGTGAACATGCCATCGCTGATCGAGCGCGCGCGGGTGACGATCGTTCCCAAGCCGAGACCCGGGAAGAGCATCGCATTGTTCGCTTGTCCAATCGCAAACGTCGTGCCGTTGTAGGTCACGGGCGGGAACGGGCTACCGGTCGCGACGAGCGCGCGGCCGTCCGTCCATTTAATGAGATCGCTCGGTGCGGCTTCGGCGAGGGCCGTGGGATTGGAAAGCGGCAAAATGATCGGGCGTGGCGCGGTCTTGGCCATCCGCCGCACCGCCGCTTCGTGGAACGCGCCGGTAACGCCGGATGAGCCGATCAGCGCCGTCGGTGCGATCCGCTTGATCACTTCCTCCAGCGTGACGCCGCGCTCTCCGTCGCGATTCCACTCGGCAACTTCGCTCGCCGGCCGCGCGTAGGGTTTTTGAAACTCCAGTAAGTTCGTCATGTCGTCGATCAACAGTCCCTGGCGATCGATTAACCAGAAGCGGCGCAGCGCTTCTTCTTCAGTGAGTCCGTCGCTAATCACAGCGCTGCGAATCAGGTCGGCGATGCCGCAGCCCGCCGTGCCGGCACCGAAGATGATGATCTTCTGGTCGCGCAATCGGCTGCGGGCAACGTTGGCTCCCGAGATGACCGCCGCCAGAACGATTCCTGCCGTTCCCTGAATGTCGTCGTTGAACGTGCAGATCGAGCTTCGATACCGATTCAAGATCCAGCGAGCATTGACCGCGCCAAAATCTTCCCAATGCAGCAGCGCGTTGGGATAGACGCGCTGCGCCGTAGCAATGTAGGTTTCGATGAACCGCTGATACCGCTCGCCCCGCACCCGAGGATTGCGATAGCCCAGGTAAATCGGATCGTCGAGGAGCGCCTGCCGATCGGTGCCGACGTCGAGCATCACCGGAATTGCTCGCAGCGGATCGATTCCGGCTGCTGCAGTGTAAACGGCCAGCTTGCCGACGCAGATATCGATGCCGCCGACGCCCCAGTCGCCGATGCCGAGGATCGCTTCCGCGTCGGTCGCAACGAGCAAGTCGATATCATCGGCCGGAGCCGCGACGTTGCGCATCGCATCTTCCATCTCGTCGACGCGGTCGATCGAAAGGAAGATGCCGCGCGGTCTGCGGTATTGCCGGCTGTATTGCTGAATCGCCAAACCGACGGTCGGCGTGTAGACGATCGGCAGCATCTCGACGACGTGTTTTGCGAGCAGGTAAAAGAACAGCGTCTCGTTGCGGTCCTGCATCGCGGTCATGAACGTATTGCGAGCGAGATCGTCCGGCTGCTTCTTGAACAGCTCGTAAGCGCGATCGGCCTGCTGTTCGATGGTGAGCACCGCCGGCGGCAACAGCCCGATCAGCCCCAACTCTTCCCGCTCCTCAATCGTAAAAGCCGTGCCTTTATTGATCTGCGGATTGTGCAACACGTCGTGACCGCGCGACGAAATTTCGAAGGCGCCGTCTTCATCAACGCGATACGACTTGGTAGGCTTGCGGAAGTTGGTTACCGCCATGGATACCTCCGGAGGCGCCTTTTCTCCAGTCTCGCCTTTTGACCGGCGCTCGAAGGTTCCCTCGCGCTCAGGATGACAGTGCGGAGTGGCCCGTCAGCGCGCCCAGAACGCGCAGGCGAGGACGGCGATCCCCGTTAGGACGATGGCGACGAGCAAGTGGGCAAATGCAGCCTCGGTGGCCTGGTGGGTGATGAACTTCAGCACGTGCGCATCTCCTAACGTCGGCGATTGCTACATTTGTAACTCGCCAAACTTGGCGCGCGCGGAGAGTGCGATGAAAACTCAATGAGAGCCGGTCTCAAATTCTTTTAAAGTATCGACGTCGAAGGTAGCGCCGCGATCGTTCGTCGGCACGGCGATATTCTGCAAGTCGCGGCGGTCGCGCAGCGTTCGCAGGGTATCGCCGGGCGGCAATTCACCGATGCGCCGGCGCGCCTTGGGCGACAACCACACCGGATGGCCCGGTACGTTTTCATAGGTGGGGTAAACGACGTCTGCGTTCTCAGCCGCGTCACAGACCATCTTAATCAGCGCCGCGCTCACCAGCGGCTTATCGCCGAGCACGACGATGAGCGCGTCTTCCTCGGCGACCGCGTCGTTGGCTAGCGCGAGCGAATGCGACATGCCTCGGGCGGGCTCATCGTTGACGATAACCTCGACATCGCTGCGGCCGGCAAGGTAACCCGCCACTTCCGGCCCGGCCACCACGATCGGATTCCACGCCTGTGCGGCGGCGATCGCATATTCAACCAGCGTCTTGCCGCGAAACGCGAGCAGCAACTTCTGGCGTCCGATGCGAGACGAGGTTCCGGCGGCTAATATGACGGCGCGAGGGGTTACGGTCACCGCTGAACTCACTACGTTCGCGATCAGGATGACACGGCGCTGCGGCGGTGAATCGCGCGGACGGTTGCCGTTAGCGGAGCGCCTTCCCGTTCGTGGCGCGATGCGACGATCTCAGCCAGAATCGAGAGCGCCGTTTCCGCCGTCGTCGCGCCGCCGATATCGAGTCCGGCCGGTCCGTGGATGCGCGCTAACCCTTCCTCGTCGAAACCGTCGTCGCGCAGCGACGCGCGCCGCGCCGCCTGCGAGCGGCGGCTTCCCAACAGACCGATGTACGCCGCCTCGGAACGCAGCGCGCAACGCAGCGCCGGAAGGTCGAATTTCGGATCGTGGGAGAGCATCACGATCGACGTCTTGTTGGTAAGTGCTTGCGGCAAGAACGTATCGGGCCATTCGCGCACGATCGCATCCGCTTCCGGCACACGCTCGGGCGTCGCAAATGCCGGACGCGGATCGACGACGAGAACTTTGAAATCGGCACGACGCGCCATCGCCGCCAGCTCGGCGGCCAGCGCCGTTGCCCCGACGATAACCAGCGTTTCCTTCGGCGGGAAGATATGTTCGAATTCGACCGGCGCACCGCCGGCGCCGTCGTAGCCGAAATGCAGTGGCGCAGCTCGTTCGCCGACGGCGATCTCCAGCGCGTCGGCGCGAAACTGTGGACCGGGGCGCCAGGCAACGACCACCATCACCGCGCCGCAGCCCTCGCCGCCGACGACCTCGTC
>JBPYDW010000305.1:0-3411 GCA_051986335.1 Vulcanimicrobiaceae bacterium
TCGGCCACGAGTTTGTCGCGGTCCTCGACGGCGGCTATTCCGCGTGGCGCGCTGCCGGATATCCCACGACCAGCAGCGTGCCGGCGCGCGAACCCGGCACGTTGCGCATGCGACCGGCACACGACCGGGCATTCGACGCGTTTACGCTACGCTCGCTCATCGGTCATCGCCGGCATATCTTGCTCGATGCCCGCGCGCACGAACGCTACGCCGGCCAGGTGGAGCCGATCGATCCGGTGGCCGGGCACATCCCCGGCGCGCACAACCGCCACTACAAGAATAACTTTGACCCAAACGGCCATTGGAAGTCCGCCCCACAGCTGCGCGCGGAGTTCACCGAATTCGGCGACCCGGCCGCCATCATAAACTATTGCGGCTCGGGCATCTCGGCCGCCGCGAACCTCTTCTCGATGCACGTCGCCGGATTGCGCGGCGCGGGAATCTACCCCGGATCGTGGAGCGAATGGTGCAGCGATCCCGAGAATCCGGTGGAGCGAGGCTAGGGAAGCCACAAAAGTCACGGGATGGCGTGCTCCTTCGTTAGGAGTCGACGGACCTCGCTATCTGACGGACTCGCTCTCCATCGAGGACGCTGTGTGGAGGACTTATGAAAGCTATCGGCTGTCTGGCCCTCGCCGTTCTACTTTCCTCTTGCGCTTCTGCTCATGCGCAGCCGCCGAATGCGTATCCCACGATGGCTCCCCTATCGAAGTATCTGATCCCGAGCGCTGCCGACGAAATCGCCATGGCGCGCAGCGCCGCGCCGCCGTCGGTCTCCGCCCACGCCGATGTACTCGTGCTCACCAAGACGGGATACGTCGTCGCGGTGAAGGGGAGTAACGGCTGGACGTGCTTCGTCGGGCGAATGTGGTCGGCAGGTTTTGACGATCCCGAATTCTGGAACTGGCATGGACGCGGTCCGGCCTGCCTCAACCCGCCGGCGGTGCGAAGCGTGCTACCCCAGGAAATCGCGCTGACGAACTGGGCGATCGCCGGCGACACGCGCGAGCAGATCGCCAAGAAGGCGCAAGCCGCATACGCATCCCATCAATTTACCGATCCCGCGCCCGACTCGTTCGCGTTCATGCTTTCAAAAGAAGGCTTTCTGAACGATGAGGTCGCCGGACCATGGCATCCGCACGTGATGTTGTTCGTGGCGTACGATCAAATGGCCACCTGGGCCGCGGGCTTCGATAAGTCGCCGATCATTGCGCCGCCGCCGAACTTCCGGCGGTACCAACCGGTGACCATCATGATCCCGGTGCACCGGTGGTCGGACGGTTCGCTCGACAATATCTGATTGAGGTCTGTT
Source organism: Vulcanimicrobiaceae bacterium (assembly GCA_051986335.1). Taxonomy (GTDB): domain Bacteria; phylum Vulcanimicrobiota; class Vulcanimicrobiia; order Vulcanimicrobiales; family Vulcanimicrobiaceae; genus JBPYDW01. Next base: position 1,313 of record JBPYDW010000305.1, read on the forward strand.
TTAGCTATTTGGCGGGCATCGGCACGGCGTGCGGCCGCGCAATTTTTCCCGCCGCTGAATCCGCCAACTGGGCGAGATCGTCGCTGTTCGGCTCCTGAACGTAGTCGCGGTGCGTAGCGACGATGCAAAAGAAGCCAAACGGCTCGTCGGCGCGATTGAGAAACTGATGCAATTCGAGCGGCCCAACGTAGACCACGTCGCCCGGACCGATCTCGCTGACCGAATCGCCGACGATAGCGTGGCCGAAGCCGCGGCGAACGATCACGTAGTGTTCGTGCTCGTGCTTCTCTAGCCGCGTGCACGCCCCGGGCTGCACTTCAAAATAGCGCACCTCGGTCTGCGGTCCCGGTTCGTTGGGATCTTGCTTGCGTTGCCCGACGATGGTGTGCCGCGTAACGCCGACTGCCGCGCCCGGACGATAGCCTTGCGCCTCGACGCCTTCCCAGCCCTTAGCGGTCGCTCGAATGACTTTCCCTTGCATCGTGAGGCCTACTATACCACGCGCCGCCGATAACGGGCGATGAAGAGTCCCGCGACGCCGGCGGCGATGATCGATCCGCCTGAAGCGAAGAGCAGCCACGCGACCTTACGGTTGGGAATCCCGGCGCAACCCGCGAACGCGTCGGTGTCGAGCGCCGTTTGCGCACACGCCGCAAAGCGGTCGGCGGCAAACGCGGCGTCGTCAGGCGGACGCCAGCCACCGTTCAGGCGAGCATGGATTGCACGGATAGCCGCCGCGTCGAAGGCCGTCACCCCAAAGGTTGCATCGAGGTCGTAGGTGTGGTCCCATCGCTCTTCCCGCTCCGAGTACGCAACGGCTTGGTAATCCTGCAGCACGCCGTTGGGACCGACGTCGGCTACGAAAAAGGCGGGATCGTTGCGATAGACCGGCGAGATCGACGGCACGATCAACAGCGGGACGTTTCCCAACAGCCGGAACTCGGTTCGATGCGTGTGCGCGGCAAGCACCCAGGCAACGTTGCTACTCGGATCCGCGAGCAGCGAGCGCAGATCGCGGTCGTCCTTACCGTCCAGGAACGGCACGATTCCCAGGCCATGCACGATCGCAGTACTATACGCATCGGGTCCGGGCGGAATGTGCAAGGCGACGAAATTCGCTTTGCTGGCAAGCGGATGTTGCAGTACGTTCTGCAACCAGGTGAACTCGTCGGCGCCCGGCGTCTGAGCGGCGGCGCCGCACGAGTTGACGTAACGGAACGACCAGTACACACTGTTGAGCACGATCGCCCGCAGCGGCATACCGGGAAGCGAGGCCGTGTAATAAGCGCCGTGGGCGAACGACGTTTCGAAGTCGGGTGCGGCCCCGTCGCGGTTCACCAGCGGCGCCCAAATGTGCGCCAAGGCCTGCAAATACGGGCTCGCCGCGCTGACTTGATAATCGCCGCAAGGATCGTCGTTGTTACCGACCATGATGAGAAAGTGCGCGCGAGGAAAGGCGCGTGCGAACCGGGCAGCAATACCGCTCATCGTCTGCCGCGCGGCCGCGTCCGGTAACGCGCCGGCATTTTTCGACCGCGTTTCGAAACTGTGGGCGAGGAAGTCTCCGGCCAGAATCACGAGCGTGGGATTCGGCTCGGCTTTGCGCATCTGCGCGATCGCCTCGTCCAGCAGGACCTCGTTGCTGTCGATGCCCGGGGGCGGCGGAAAACTGCTCGGATTAAAAGGATTCAGATGAATGTCGGCAGCCAAGATCCAGCGTTGGCTCGCGGCGTCGGCAGGAATGAGGCAACACAGCAAGACGGCGAAGAGCAGCGAGCAAGTACGAGCGAGCATCGAGGAAGACTTCGCCGAACCGTAGACCACGACCGCCCAAAGGAGCTTGCGAGCGTGCGCTTTTGGCTTTTCAAAACCGAACCCAGTGCGTATTCCTTCGAACAGCTGGAGCGCGACCGCACGACGCCGTGGAGCGGGGTGCGCAACTTCCAAGCTCGCAACAACATGATGGAGATGAAGGTCGGCGACCGGGGGTTCTTCTATCACTCTTCGATTGCCGAGCCGGCCGCAGTCGGCATCGTCGACGTCGTGCGCACGGCCTATCCGGACGACACCGCGTTCGTCAAGGGCGGCGAATATTACGA
>JBPYDW010000306.1:0-4515 GCA_051986335.1 Vulcanimicrobiaceae bacterium
GCGGATAGCGGCGGCGTCGTGATCTACAAAAACGCCAGCGGCTCGGGCACCGTTTACAGAACGCCTTTAAGCGCAGAGTTCTTCGACGGCTACGACGCCAAGGGGAATCTCTTCGCCGACGGCTTTAACGGCAGTAACTTCGGACTCGTCGAGCTTCCGAAGGGCAGCAGTACGTTCAAAACCATCACACCGAGCAACACGGTGCAGTTCCCTGGCTCCGTGCAGTGGGACGGGACGTACCTCACTGTATTCGATCAGCAAACGAACACGACCAATCAGTACACGATCCGCGGAGCGAAGGCGATCTTGAAGGGCACCGTATCGTACACGTCCGGCGACTGCGGGCAGACCTGGATCGTTAAGGGCCTTATCTATTGTGGAGATGCGGGTACCAACGGCGGCGAGGTTTTCAAGTACCCTGCCGGCGGTTCGCCCGTTGCGGTCTTTACGGGCAATTTCGACCTGCCGCTCGGCACCACGGCAGCAGAGAAATAATCTTGCGTTTTTAGTCGACGCAAAGGAGTCACAAGTGAAGAGCACCGGTTTATTCAAGTACGCCGGTGCTCTAGCTTTTCGATGCCTTTCGCCAGTTCAATCTGTGCGTTAGGCGCTGATTGCGGCCCAGGCTCATAAAGCCATGTCCGTCGCCGCGGCCTCGGTCCCATCGGACGGCCACCTCCCTGACAGTTGAAACGCCAGGCTGGGAGCGTACAGCCGCCTTTCAGCTTCAGCCATTATCTTCACACCATGCTCTCGTCGGGTAGCGAACTGCGATTCGACGACGTTTCGAAGGCGTTTGGCGATCGTACCGTAGTCGATCATGTGTCACTCGCCGTTACGCAGCATACGATCACGGCACTTGTCGGCGTGAACGGCAGTGGCAAAAGCACGCTCTTCCGCATCGCCGCTGGCTTCGTTCGTCCAACCGGCGGGCGCGTAGACGTGCCGCACGGTAACGGCCGGGTTGCACTGCGCTACCTAAGCCAAGAACGACGGATCCTTCACGGACTATCGACCCTCGATAACCTCAAGACTGCACTCTATCCGTACCTATCGACGCAGGCCATCTGCGACCGGCTCGCAGCGTTGCGACTAAGTTATCTGCTTGGGGAAAAGCCGGCCGCTATGCCCAAAGCCAGTGTGACGCTCATGCTCCTGGCCCTGGCGCACATGGCCGATCCGGCGTTCTTCCTTGCCGACGAGCCGTTCGCCGGGCTCGATGGTGCTGCTGCGGGGCATGCGGCGGCGATTCTACGCGCGATGCGCGAGCGCGGCATTGGAGTGCTCGTCAGCGACCACAACGCGCCGCTTGTACTCGGTATTGCGGACGACATTCATATAATAAATAGCGGACGCATCGTTTACAGCGGCACGGCTGCGCAAACGCGCGCTTCGGCCGATGCAGCGCGCCTCTACTTTCGCACCCGTGCGTGATCCGCTCCGAGCCTATCTCTGCGTCACCTACTTCCTTTGGTATGTGCCGCTGTTTGCATTCGGCACAATTTCCGCGTTGACGCTCGAAGACTCGTTCGTCTACGCTCTTGGGCCGCTTGCGGCAATGCTAACTCCGCTTGCGTTTTGCGGCGTCGCCTTCAAGCTCAAGGTTCGGCGCGAAATCGAAGCGCTGCAGACCTACGCCGTGCCATTTCCGCGTTTCTGGCGGCCTTTGAGCGCCGCTGCCGCGATTCCAACTACAGCGATTTGCGTAGCCGGGATCGCGATCGCTCCGGGTCATGCCCTAGCCGCCGCGATTTCGGTCGTTGCCGCGGCTATTTCTTCTTGGGCATTCGCACTGGTGGCCCGGCTGGCGTGGCGCTCGACGATACGCTGACGTATAAACGTGTAAATGCTGGAAAACAACGCTTTGAGAGAAGAGTCATGAGTGAACTGCAATGTATCGTTAGACTCAAGATCCACCAAGGAATGCTCGACGAGTTCAAGCAGCTTGCCGCGCGATGCATGGAATCGGTGCGCGCTAAAGACACCGGCACTTTACAGTACGAGTTGTACTTCAACAGCGACGACACGGAGTGTCTTGCCGTTGAGCGGTATCGCGACTCGCAAGCCATCTTGGACCATGTGAATAATCTGGGGGACACGATGACCGCGATTCTTCGGACATGCTCGGCGTCTGGGGAGATATGCGGAATGCCCAGCGCGGAGCTGATTGAGGCGCTCAAGGACGACCCCGTTCAGTTCTACAAGCCCTTTCTGGGAATTAGAGGCTGAGGCTCGGCTCCACTTTTAAGGTGACCTGGAAAGCGTCGCCACTCTGCGTCATCTCAACCGTGACAATAGTGTGGTCCGCGTTATAGATGGCTCGGTTCACGATGGATTCGCGGCCAGTAACCGTCTTGATATCGTGCGGCTTCTGTTTGCCCACGAAGTCCTGGACTTCTGCCTTCAGCGTGGCGTATGCGGATGCCGCAAGCTTCGCGTCACCACCGCTGTAGGCTTCGCACGCGGCCGATGCGAAGGAGTTGGCTTCCGAAACCCGGCACGGCTTCAGACCTGAAATCGTGAACGCCATAGTGTATTCCGCCTTGCCATTCTGTTGTCCAATCTTAGCGGCTCGGTCCGCGACAAAGCCATCTGAGGCATCCCGCACGAGGCGAGCGAGTCCGTCTGAAAAAGGCAATGCGCTCGTTTGGGCAAATGCAACGCCGCACAACGCGCTCAGCAAGCCAAAGGCGACAAGTGCGCTCACAGTGCGTCGAGGAAAGAGCATCGTCCGCGCCTTCGGCAGCGATCGCCGCTAGGCCTAGCGCGACCAAGAGAGCCCGTAACTGCGAGGTGCCTATGCGACAATGCGAATTCCCGATTCTCTTCGGAGCGCGATGGCACACGGGTACAGCAGCGACGCTATTGATATGCCTGAACCGGCAGCGATAAGTTTCGGCGGGGCGTGGCCCGTCACCATCACGAATTCGCAACGCAGCAACGTCACCGGCTGCCTGACGCTGACCGGCAAGACCACTGGCTTGGCTTCGTTCGTCGTTGGCAGTTCGAAATTCCCCTTCGGCTCATTCCAGGTTATCCACGGCTTACTCGTGGCGACTATCACAGAACCGCTTTATGGCCAGAACGGCGCCTTGATGTTCATCGCGCACGCCATGCGCGGCACCATCGGCCAAGGCATCTTTGAAAACATCGAAGGCGGATCAAACTTCGACTCCGGTGACTTGGCGTTCGGCAAGAAGAACGGCTGCTGAAGCTATTGCGAGCGGGCTTGCTGCGGCGGGCTCGTTCGCAATGACTTCAGGATTTTCAGTACTGCGACAATCGTATTCCAGTTTCGTGTCGTAACCGGCACGCCCAAGGCTCTGTCGATTTGGCCGAGATACGAGATCGTCCTCATATGCCGCCGATAGACTCCGAAGACAAACGCTTTTTTGCGGCCAAGGACCCGAACGTACCATTCGTCGTTCGTCGGAATTCCGAACGGCATCTTTCGCAAACGGCCGCGTACGGGCCCCGCGAGCACGCTGACGAACCGTACGATATCGCCCGTTTCGCCGGTATCGTCAAAAGAGATGCTGCTCTCAAGAGCGAGTAGATCGCGCGCATCGCAAGCTATGACGTGTGTGTCGAAGGGAAGATGTCGCAGCAGCTCAGAGCGGAACTGCTGCGTCGATCCGGGATTGCGCACGACGAAGAGGCCGGTCGCGCCGACGTTTACGACTCCGTAACGCTGGAGTCTCTTTGCGACGAGCGACGGCCGAAATCGGCGGTGTCCGCCGACGTTGGCCCCGCGCAGAAAAACCACGATGCCCATTGGGTCCACGTGACGTTCACTCCACAAGCGCCTTTGCGGCGACGATGGCCGCCGCCATTGCGAGCTTGTGATCGTTGTTCCATGGCGGGCCGACGGATCGCCGCATCGCAAGAAAGTGAGCCTCGAAGTTCTCGACGCGCAATGCCTGGCTCGCTGCGGCCGTTACGTTCTTCGCGTCGTACAAGTGCACTGACCAACCGCGGGCGGTGGCAGCGGCTGCCAGGGCCTTACGATACATCACCCAGTCGGCGACGTTCCGTGCCCGGTGGTCTTTGATTCGTTCGGCAATTGTCGGCGGAAGCTGTTGGTAGTTGCGAAGGGCGACGCCGAGGATTGGCCGCACGCTCAGCGCGACGGCATCCAGCGCAAGTACTGCGTGTCTCTCGGCGGAGGCTCGCACGCGCTCGACCAAAGCGACACCCTCTTCGAGCGGGAGCGTCTGGGCTTGGTGATGATGGGGAAGCGCCGGTAGCGAATCGTCGACAAGTTCTACGCGGCGCCGATCGAGGAGCGCCCCATCGCGTGTCACCGTCACGAGTATTGCCCAACCGCCGTGATCCGATATCCCGATGATCCCGCCGTCGTTCGACACGCTCTTGTGGCCCTAAGAAGACTTCCTCTTATGAAGCACGAGTTGATTGCCTTCGGTATCCTCGCCGAAGGACATATAGCACACGGGCCCCTCGCCGGGATCCCCGGCCTTCCCGCCGTGTGAGTTCACATAGTCGGCGGCCTCTTTG
>JBPYDW010000307.1:0-2052 GCA_051986335.1 Vulcanimicrobiaceae bacterium
ACCTGGCATGGCGCGGCGCGCCCTTCCCGCTCGGTGCTGAAGGACCCGCCTGCAAGCGTCGCGCGAGATGCGCCAGCGACGTGAGCCGGCTGTTTACCGTGGGTTTACCGATCGGCGGATTGCAGCGACGGCCCAGCTCGGCCAACGTTTCCTCGGGATGTGCCATGCGCAACTCTGCGATCTCACGCAGCGCCGGCGTCAAGTTGGCGATACCGTAGGCGCTGGCCAGATAACGAATCATCCGTTGCTGTGCGGCGGCAGCTTCGGCGGCCCGCTCGAGATTCGCGGCTTCCGTGTTGACCAAGCGATGAATGCGGTTCTTGGTTTCGCGCAGCGCCCGAACGTCTTCGAGTTGCAGTACTGCGGCGAATGCGCCGATCGACGTCAAGACGTCGGCGATCGCATCGAAATCCTTATAGTAGAGCACGACGCGACCCTTGCGCAGCATGCGCTTGGGCGCCCGGCCGAGGCTGCGCAGCATGAGCCCCAGCCGGTCCGCGGGCGTGCCTTCGGGGAGGACGAACTCCAAGTGATAGCCGTGCGCACCCGCCGCCAGCGATCCGCAGACGATGAACGCGGCGCGAACTTCCATCGTCCGGTCGCATTTGTGCGCCGGCTTCGGCGGGTCGCGATCGATGGCGGTGGGAAGCTCGATCGAAAACGTCTGCACCGCCCCGCTGCGTTCGCGAGACCCGGTGGCAATGCGCGGAACTTCGCCCGAGAGCTCTTTGGCCAGGGTGCGAAAGAGCCGTGCGACCGCGTTGCGGTGTGCGACAAAGACCCGCCGGCGATACGCACCGTATATCACCAGTCCGTCGAGCAAGGCGTGCCGGCAGTGGGCTGCATCCGGCAGTTCGCGCGCGAGCGCATCTTTCGTGTCGGCCGACAACGAGCTGGTGCTCAAATTGCGTCGTCCTGGCGCGTGTCGAGAATCTCATAGAGGTTAGCGGCGACCACTCGCGGCGTCATCCGCAACGGAACTTCGCGCACGCGGACCGTCACGTACTTGGTTGCGTAATGGATCTCCAGCACGTCACCCGGCCGCACGTCGTACGCGGGGCGCAGCGGGCGACCGTTCTTTGTGACCCGGCCGTGCTCCAGCGCTTCGTGCGCCTCACTGCGCCGCTTTGCCAGACGCGCGACCTTCATGAATTTGTCCAAACGCATGGACTGAAGCATATCATACCGTATAGCCCACTACGATGGCTCAGTCGACGGCTGCTCGGCGCCCGGGCGTTAATGTTTTTGACACCACGAAGCCGATGTGGCAAACGATGCTCATATTTCTGGTGCCGTTGATGCTGAGCAACATTCTTCAGTCCGCCTCCGGCTTATTTTCCAGCGTTTTTCTCGGCCGCCTTATTGGGGTCAATGCACTGGCGGCGGCATCGGCGGTCTTTCCGGTGTTGTTCTTGCTGATTTCATTCCTGATCGGAATCGCCAGCGGCAGCACGATCCTCATCGGGCAAGCATTCGGTGCCGGCGACGAGCACAAGGTAAAGAAGATCGCCGGAACCGTGTTGGGTGCGTCGATGGGGCTGGCCGTCATCGTCGCTTTGGTCGGCTTCGTTCTTTCCCCGATGATGCTCGCCGCACTCGGGACGCCCAAAAACATCATCGCCGACTCGGACTTGTACGCGAAGGTCATATTCCTGGGCTGCCCGCTGTTTTTTCCGTACTTGATCTACACCACGTTCCTGCGCGGGACGGGCGACTCTCAGACGCCGTTTTATTTCTTGATCGTCAGTACGGTATTGTCGATCGTGCTTACGCCGGCGTTCATCTTGGGCTGGCTGGGTCTACCGAAGCTGGGCGTGGTTGCTGCGGCGGTCTCCGCCCCGCTCAGCCAAGGGATCGCTCTGGGCGCGATGCTCGTCTACCTCTCGCTCAAACGTCATCCGCTGAAGTTTGACGCCGAGACCGCGCGCGACATGTTGGTCGACTGGCGTATCCTGTGGCAGGTTCTGCGCATCGGCGTTCCCACCGGAATCCAAGTGATCATGGTGTCGCTGGCCGAGATCGCGGTGATTTCGTTCGTCAACCACTTTGGCT
>JBPYDW010000308.1:0-3177 GCA_051986335.1 Vulcanimicrobiaceae bacterium
GCGGAAAGAGCCCGATCACGCCGCCGATGATGATCACCACTTGGAATCCGAGCGTTGCACCTAGGCCTGCGGCCAGCAATTTCGCATACAGATCCGGTTGGCGCATGCCGGCTGCGAACGTGCGCAACACGATCGCCAAATACAGGCCCAGCACGGCCAGTGCCCCGAGCAACCCGAACTCCTCGGATAGCGCGGCGTAGATATAATCGGTCGCGACGTCGGGAATGAACAGCGGATGGCCTAGCCGGTATCCCGTACCGAACAATCCACCGGCGGCGAGCGAATAGAACGCTTGCGACGCCTGATAGCCTGCGCCAAGCGGGTCGGCAAAAGGATTGCGCCAGACCGCAACTCGAGCCTCGACGTACGGGAAGTGATGCACCGCCCAAAACGCCGCGAGCGCGAAGATGGCGACGCCGGCCACGACGATGTCGATGCGTCTGGTCGCTACGTAGAGCAAGACGGTAAAAGTGGCCAACAGCAGCGTAGCCATTCCTAAGTCATGCTGAAGAACCAATATTGCCATCGACGCACCCCAGCCGATGAAGAGCGGTCCGAGGTATTTGAGGTTCGCCCGCAAGGACCACGGTCGAGCTTTAGCTATGACGTCCGCCGTTTCGGCTAAGTACGCAGCAAGGAACAAGACGATGAATAGCTTGATGAGCTCCACCGGCTCGTAGCGCAACGGTCCCAGCTGAATCCAAATCCGCGCGCCGTTCACCTCTTGTCCCAACGGCGAAACCAGAGCGAGGAAGAGCGCGAAGGACGCCAGCACCCATATATATTTGAACGCCGCCATTCGGCGAAAACGCGAAAACCACGGTCCGCAAACGATCGCCAAGCCCAGCGCAACCGCGATGAGTATCTGTTGCTTCTGCGCTAGTTGCGGCGATATCCGCGCCACCAGCGTCAATCCGAGCGCGGATAAAAGGACGGCCAGCGCCGGCAAAACATCGTCGCGAGATTCGTCGAGCGGCTGCACGCCGACCCAAACCAACGCAGCCAGCGCGAGCAGCAGCAACAGCCAAAGCGGACCGACGGTGCGCGGCGGTGCGAACGAAAGCATGAAGGCTGCAATCGCTAAGGCGAGCAGCATCGGGAGGAGGCGCTGCGCCGTGCGCGCTACCGCGCCCACAAAAGCGTCAGCAGAAATCCGAGAAGAGCGAGCGCTTTTGGCCAAATGGCGCCGTAGGCAAGGCGTGGCGACTCGACGGGAGCCGGCTCCGGCGTTTCATCGCCGGCATAGCGCACGAGCAGCAGCCCCTCTTCCTCACCGAGCACCCGGCCGCGCAGTCGAAGTGCCAGCCTACGGCGATCGTCTTCGTCGCGGAGGCGCCGGTCGGTTAGCACCAGCGTGTCGCCGTCGTCGAAGGTAAAGTTGCAGACCGAAGCTTCCAGGTGCGCCTGCGTGCCCATACTGCGCGTCAGGATGCGAACGCGACCTTCGCGTACGGCGTCGTCTTGTGTCAGCGCCATCACGAATCCGGCGCGCACCAAGTATGCGGCCGTCGATCCGGCGTGGGCAACGAACGCGCGCCGGCCGTTGACCAACACGGCGGTGAGCGAGCACCCGGCAGTGACGTAATCGTCGTGCGCCGCGCTGCGCACGAACAACTCGGCGTTGACGCGGCCCATCGCCCCGAGCAACAGTCCCGACGCCGCATCGGAGCGTTGCAGCACGCGGCGTAGCCGTTCTCCGGTTGAGCGCCGCTCGCACTCGGCTCGCAATCGCGCCAGCGCTGCACCCGCGGTTGGAATGTGATCGATGGTGCCGAACCCTTCGGCCACTGCAAAGACATGGGCTCCGCTGCCGAGCGCTAGCCCCAAGGTTGTGCCTCGATCCCCGCTGACGGCTAATGCCATTGCTTTTGCCCCAGGAACGTCAACCGCGTGGTGCCGACATCGATGGTGTCTCCACGGTGCACCTCCGCCGCCCCTTCAATCCGGTGCCCGTTGAGAAACGTCCCGTTGCTGCTGCCCGCGTCAGTTACATATACCATCCCAGCCTGGGAGTCCAACCGTGCATGATACCGACTTACTTCAGGATCGAGCAAAAGCAGATCATTCCTGCTGGACCGGCCGATGGACACCGGGCAGATCCCCTCGAACCAGCGGTTGGAGCCGCGCTCGGCAATCTCTAGACGCACCTGCGCCGGCGCGGACGGCTCCGCCTCGCGGATCCCGCGCAGACGCGGGGCAGCGGCAAATACCGCAAAAGCCGCCAGCGCCGCCACGATCTCGATCGAGCCGACGCGCAGCGCGCCGTCGGTCACTGCACCGGTTCCAGCCGCAGGTTGGTCTTGCCGACGGTAAGGACGTCGCCCGGCATCAGCTTGCGCGTCTCGATACGTTCGCCGTTGACGAACGTGCCGTTAGTCGACCCGAGGTCGCGGACGATCGCATAACCGGCTCCGAGGTCGATCATGGCGTGGTTGCGCGAAACGGACGGATCGGCGAGCTGCACGTCGGCTTCCTCGCCACGTCCCAACTGCAGTGGACCCTCGAGCGCAAAGACGTCGGCGTCCGGGCCGCCGACGACGCGTAAGCGCAACCGCGGAGAGGCGCCGCTCGGCTCGGCTGCACGCACCTGTGCGGCGCGATCGGTATCGATTTCGACCGCTCCGGCAGGCAACGACGCATCGGGGCGCATCTCGATTGCGATCGGTAACTCCAGCGTCGTGTTTACGCGCTGGGCGGTCGTACTGAGTATCTGCTTCCACTCCATCGTCAAGTAATCGGCGTGACGCTGCAATCGCGCAAAATCCTGCGGATGCATGCGCACGACGTAGCTGCCGGTAGCGATTCGACCGCCACCCTCGACATCGCGCGCGCCGGCACCCATGGTGGTAACCAGCTTGCGCGCGATCTGCGCCGGCTCCAGGTCGCTGGGAAACGTCTTGGCGAAAGCGCGCTCGACAAACGATGCGCACGCCTGCTCGATGCGTGAAAACAGACTCACATGCGTTTTTCCAAACGCGCAATGTAAAAACCGTCTCGTCCTTCGAGGCCGGGAGGGACGAGCACGTCGCCGGCTTGCGTGAGGAACGGCGCAAGCGGCGCAGGAATGAGACCGCGCACGAAGTTGTGCGTTCGCAGAAACGCTTCCACGACCTCCACCGTCTCGCGCGGATCGACCGTGCACACAGCGTAGACGAGCGTGCCGCCCTGGTGCACGTG
>JBPYDW010000309.1:0-6728 GCA_051986335.1 Vulcanimicrobiaceae bacterium
GTACCAGCCGGCGTTGACGCACACGTCGGGCGGGACGAACTGCACGGTAATCAGCGGCAGGCCGGCGAGGTGATGTGCGATCGCGAGAATCGAGCGATCTTCGAGCCGGGCATTGGGATCGCCCAGCGTGTTGGCGATTCGTGCCAGCAGTGAGGCCGCGCGCGGCCCGCGCGGATCGATCACGCCGTAGACGATGGCGGTTCCCTGCGCGAGCGCGTCGGGATAGGATTTGGAGAGGTCGGCTGGAGGCCCAGTTCCGCTCGCGCCGACGTACGGCCGATACGCTGCGCTGAGCGGATCCCAGATCACTTGCTCCAATCCGGCGGCAACTTTGCCCGCCAAGTTCCGCAGATGCTGCGCCGTCGCCGAATCGTGAAATGCTTGGCCGAAGAGCTGCGCTCCATCGAGCAGTCCGCGATAGACTTGCTGGTTGTCGATTGCGTATTTGACGTGATGCTGCGGTCGCGACCAGGTCAAGCCGTCGGGCTGCTGCGTCGCCGTTATCGACCGGGCGATGCGCAACAGGTCGCCGCGGTGCGTCAAGATGAGTTGCCGCAGCCCAGGGTCCGCCGTGCCGTACGCAGCGAGGGACAGCGAAAGAAACGTGGCGCCGTAGGCGTCGGTCGAATCCGGGCGGCCGCGGCTGCGAAACGACCCGTTGTCCTCGATGTCGCGGTCGTCGGGAATGCCATCGACGCCGCTCGCCGAGTCACGCGCATTGTCGAAATACCAGGCCATCCAGTCGTGCACCACGTCGAGATGCTGCTTGGTATCGGCCAGTCCCAACGCGGCGATGTTGCCGAAGTATCCGCTCACTTCGCGGCCGCCGGGGCGAACGGTTAGCGTGCCGGCCGGACCGCGACACGACGACACCAGCCACGTTGCCGCATCGACCGCATCCGCGTTCGCCTTCGCCGGTGCTATTAGCGCAAGCGCGCAGAACGCGAGCGACAGCGTTCTTAACAACAGGTCACTCCTCTAACTACGACGGTTCGGGGCATTCTTAACCAAGAGCAAACACCGGCGAGCGCATGCAGCGCAGCGATTTTCAAGCTCTTTTCCCTTCGGCGCGCGGTCAATTCGGACTCCTAGCTCCACCCCGAACGGAATAGTTCCGCCATGCGGGCGTCTCAATCTGCTGGGCCCATCGGACCCTGGTATTCCCGGTCGATTTTAGTGGATTCTAAGAGGCATGGACTCTGCCTTATACAGCCGTTCAATTACTAGTGCCCGGCCGCACCGTTCGCACCGGACGCTCACCATGCTGCCGTTCATCGCTCTGGTCAGCGTTCTCACCGTGATTTTCGGCGTGCTGGGCACCTATGCGTTTCTTTGGCTGGTGTGGCCGCCGGCAATGCGACTGGCTTCGAGTATCGCCGCGCTAGCGCGGCCTTCGATCGGCACCGTCGGCGATACGTTCGTCGGCATTCACCAAATCGTACCGGCCCCCATCGTCCCGCAAGTCGACGTGCACACCGCGCTGTGGGTCGCCTGCATCAGCGCCGTACTGTTGATAATCAACGTGGCGCTGCCGGGACGGTATACCCCGTTGCGCTCCTGGATTAGTGCCAATTTTATCCTATTGGTCCTCGGAGCTCTGTACGGTTTCTTCGTGCAGAAGATGGCCTACGATGGCGCCACGTTTATGATCCTGGTGGCGCGAACGAGCATGATCATGATGCTGGTAGCACCGATGTTTACCGCGTTGATGATGTTGTTGCTCCCGTTCTCGCTGTTGGAGCGCATTCTCATGGTCGTATTTTGCGTACTGCTGGACGGAATCTTCTCCGTCGTGCGCGTCGTCGCGTTCGCGCTTTTCGTTGCCCGCTTCGGCGTGCTGTATGAGGCTAATCTGTATATGTTCCTCGGACCGCTCGTAGACGTCGTCTTTTTCATGACGATCTACTCGGCATGCACGGTTGCGCTCGCTCATCGGCTGGCGCGGTCTCCGGAGGCGTGGAGATGGTTGTAGCGATCTGCGTCATTACCCTGATCTTCGTCGTTGCCGTGATGCTCGTCTACACGGTGCGGCATTGGGTATTTTCATTCGCTCGCGTGTACATGCGCCAGCGTCCTTCGCTCGCCGACGCCTACGAAATCGACCTTCCGCGCATCTCCGTCATCATTCCGATGCACAACGAGAGCCTGGTGGCGGCGAAGTGCCTCGAAGCAGTTCTTTCGACCGACTATCCGCCGGACAAGCTCGAAGTACTGCCGGTGGACGACAACTCCACCGACGATACGGGTAAGATTCTGGCGAATTTTGCGGCCCGCGACCCACGCGTCAAGCCGGTAACGATTCGCAGTAATCTGCGCGGAAAACCGCACGCACTCAACGTAGCGATGGAGCATTCGACGGCCGACATCATTTTGGTCTTCGACGCCGACTACGTTCCCGGACACGGCCTCCTGCGTTCGCTGGTCGCCGGTTTCATCGATCCCGAAGTCGGGGCGGTCATGGGAAGAGTGGTGCCGATTAATACCGGACACAGCCTGCTCACGCGCCTGCTCTCGATCGAGCGCTCAGGCGGTTACCAAGTCGATCAACAAGCTCGCTACAACTTCAACTTGCTCCCCCAGTACGGCGGCACGGTCGGCGGTTTCCGCCGCCGGCTGTTCGAGGAGATCGGCGGCTTCAGCCCCGTAGCGCTTGCCGAGGATACCGAGCTGACGGTCTCGATCTTTCGACGCGGCTGGAAGATCGCGTACGACAATCGAGCTGAGTGCTACGAAGAAGTGCCGGAAACCTGGGCCTCGCGCTTCGCTCAACTACGTCGCTGGTCGCGCGGTCACAACCGCGTGGCGTGGTCGCAGATCTGGTCGGTCTTGCGCGCTCCCGGCTTGACCGGCACGCAACGCCTCGACGCCGCGTTGATGATGTTCTGCTATATGATTCCGGTGCTGCTGGCCGCAGGCTGGCTCGCCGCACTGGTGCTGTTCCTGCGCGGCGTCTTGCCGTTCCCGGGCAGCATAGCGCTGGCATTTGCCGTCGCCCTCTACAACGCGTTCGGAAACTTTGCGCCGGCCTATCAAGCCTCAACCGCCGAGGTGATGGACGGATCCACCGATCGGCTGTTTCTACTGCCGTTCTTCCTGTACATGTTCCCATTCAACTGGTGGTCGACTCTCACCGGATTCCTCGACGCAGGCGGCGACGCGGTAAAACAGCGCCGTGCGAAGTGGGACAAAACGCAACGCAGCGCAGCGGAGGTACGATCGTGATCGAGGCCCTGATATACGTCGCCTTTGCCGCCGGCGTCCTGGTGCCGTTTATTCCCGGGTTGCAAGAGCTGGCGTTCGGACGCGACGCCGATCCCTTGCGCGTCGATCAAGGTTATTCTCGCGACCCGCGTTATCTGGGGAAATCGCTACGCAAAAAGATAGCGCCGTTGCTTGCCGAGGCGCGTCCCGGCACCCGCACGCGTTTTCTCGATCGCAGTAAGGAGTTTGCTCGCGTCGTCGAGGACTACGAGGCCTCGGACGGCGCCCGGATTCCCGATGTGCTCATTTCCCGCGGATCGCTGCGCATCGGAGAACGCGGTACTTTCTTGGACGTGTATGCGGCTAACGGCATCGAGATCGGCGCCGGCTCCATCCTACGCACGGCGGCCTCCGACGGCGATCTCAAACTCGGCCAAGGCTGCATGGTGGAGCGGTGGCTCGATGCCAATCACGGTAT
This sequence comes from Vulcanimicrobiaceae bacterium, assembly GCA_051986335.1. Classification (GTDB taxonomy): domain Bacteria; phylum Vulcanimicrobiota; class Vulcanimicrobiia; order Vulcanimicrobiales; family Vulcanimicrobiaceae; genus JBPYDW01. The sequence goes on from JBPYDW010000309.1 coordinate 3,680, forward strand.
CAGCGTCGGGCGCGGAAGTAATCTCGGACTTTCCACCAGTGCGGGCGGCGTGCTTGGGCTGGACGAGCACACGGCGTTTCGTCGCGTTTTCGGGTCGCCGGTGAGCGTGTCGGCCGGCCCGGGAACGCCGCCGTCCCCTCGCAACCTGCCCGACGTCAAGACTTCAACGGAGAAGCTCGGCCGCGAGCTCTACGAGGGCGAGCGAATTGTCGCCATCGGCGAGACCGTCAACGCCGACATCATTGCCAAGGGCAACGTCGAGCTGCGGCCCGGTTGCGCCGTACGCGGTAGCATCAAGTCCGACGCCGATGTTGTTCTGTCTGACGACACGTGCGTCTACGGCAGCATCGTCGCGCGCGGCACGGTGATCGTCGGTGACAACTGCCGCGTGTTCGGACACATCTTCGCCGAACGGGCTATTCGCATCGGTTCGTGGTCGATCGTAGGCGAGCTCGAGCGCCCGAAGACGGTACGCGCATTGGATACGCTGACGCTCTCCAATGGAGTTCGCATCTACGGTTGGGCGATCGCCGAAAACGGCGGCACAACGTTCGAGGGAGCAGCATGACCTTGCCAAACATCTTTCGTATCCTCAGCGCCTGCACTGTACTGCTCGCGGCGAACGTCGCGCCCGGAAGGGCCGACAACGACGCGCCCGTCCCCGCGCCGTCGAGTCCACCCGCGAGCAGTGCTCCCAGCCTCAGCGCTCAACCGAACGGTTTTGGCGACGGCATTCTTACCTTCGAGGATCAGATCTCGTCGCTGAGCAGCCCCGGAGATCTGTACGGCCCCTGGAACGTTGCCAAGCTTCAATATCAGTGGCAGCAGGGCAACGACATTCCATCGATGACCTACGTCAACCGCGTCGATAGCGACAAGGCCGGTCCTTCCCATTCGAACGGCCTTTACGCCGACGATTATCACACCTGGACCGACACGTTCTACACCTACGCCCAAGCCAACGTGGCGAGCGGAAATTCCTTGCCCGGCAACTCGATCTATCTAGAAGGCGATTTCAAGTTCTTGCCCGATAGATCGCTTGTAGGTGGAATCGGCGGTGGAGTGCTAACCAATCCGGGCGGCGCGACGACGCGCTGGCTGTCCGTCGGACCGACGCTGTACACCAACGGCCCGATGGTCTATACGGTTCGCTACCTTCCGGCGAATACCGACGGCATCGGTACGAGCGCCACGGAGCTCGTCGCCGAATACAATCGGGTCGGTCACGATCAAGTCACGGTCTCGTACATCTTTGGCTCGCAGCCGAGCATCTTGGCAGGTGCACCGGCGTCACTCGCGCTCATTCAGAACTTGAACGAGACCGACATATTGTGGAATCATTGGCTGACGAAACGCTTCGGCTTTGTGCTGGGCGGAACGTTCGGCAACCACTACGACCGCGCGACCGGCGTAAATCTGTACAATCAGTCCGCGCTCTGGCTCGGCTTGTTCGTCGGCAGAGCGGTCGGCCTGCCACAGTAAGACGTGCGCTACACGGATGTTCCGATGATCCGCCGCAACCTTCTCAAGGGCGCATTCGTCGCAACGGCTGTCGCCGTGCTGGCGGCGTGCGGCGGCGGAGGCGGTGGCGGCGGCGTTCTGCCCAGCGCGCCCGCAACGGCTACTCCGCAGGCGGTAACGTCGGCATCGGTGACCTATGCCTTCCCCACATCAGGAGGTCCGTTCTCGGAGCAGCTTCCGGCGTACCACGAGTATCTGGGCACGCTGCTTCTGCCGATCGTGACGTCTCCGGCCGGCACGAAGGAGACAATCACCGTCTCGACCACGTTGCCCAGCGGCGCGCCGCAGCTTCAGAGCGTGCGCCGTGGCGCTATGTCGTACGACAACGCGGCGATTGAGTACGTCACGCTCACCTACGGCAACGCGGTGCACATGAATGCGCTGCCATCGTTTCAGTTCAGCCTGCCGTCGACTATCAGCACCACCGCGGGACATTTTTACGTCGCTTTTTACGATCCGGGCGATCCCGCGGCCGGCTGGCAAGACGCTGCGATCGGTCCGGCGCACGCTAGCGGCCAGGTCCTTTCGTTCGGATCGCCCAATCCGCCCGCGTACGGCGCCCGTCAGTTTACGTTCTTAGCGAACAAGAACTATCTCTTTGCACTCTATAACGAGAATGCCAGCTTCACCGACGACTGGACATCGTTCCAACACGATCAACAGCTCACCGGCTACGAACGCAATGCGACCGGCATCACGCCGCAGAACGTCGCCCAGCTGCAACTCGCCTGGCGCGTGCAGCCGGACCAGTCGTGCGCCGTTGCCGGGAGCGCAGCCCAGCAAAACACCGTGGACGCGAGTCCACTCGTTTGGAACGGCCTCGTCTACTACACCGATCAGTGCGGCTTGACGGTAGCGTTGCATCGCGAGGACGGCGCGATTGCCTGGCGCGAGGACGAATCTGCGTACGCTCCTTACGTGAAAGCGACGCTGGGCGGCGCCCGCGGAACGCCGGCAATCGATCCGGCCCGCGACATCATCGTGATTCCGATTTGGGGTCTCTATCCGGCGTTTGGGACCTGTCCGGGCAGCACGTGCGTTCCGGCGCACGGCAGTTACTTACTCGCCCTCAACGCGCTGACCGGAGCAGTGTTGTGGCGCGCGTATCCGCCCAACACCAACTCGAATACGCACAGCGGGAGCGCGGTCGCCGGCAATCTGCGTGGATCGCCGATCGTCCTCAATGGAACGGTTTTCATGGGCTTGGCCGGCGGCGACGAAGACGGCGGTTCGACCCAGGGCGGTGTTGAGGGCGGCGTCTTTGCGGTAAACGAAACGACCGGCCAGCGTCAGCCCGGCTACTTCCAAGTCGCGCCGTTGGGTGAGGCGAACGACGCAGGCTCATCCTGGTCGCCGATCTCAACCGACGGCCAATACATCTACTTCGGTACCGGCAATACCATCCACGGCGACGGTATGCAGGACAGCGTCATACGCCTGAATCCGCAAGACATGTCAGCCACGCCGGCATTCAAGCTGCAAACGTCCCCGGTCGCCGATGACAGCGACGTGGGCGGCGGAACCATGT
>JBPYDW010000310.1:0-3918 GCA_051986335.1 Vulcanimicrobiaceae bacterium
AGCGAAACGAGCGTCGCGTCGGGGTGCGCGGCGACGATTGCGTCAACAGCCGCCGCTTGTCGCGCGTAGACGTGAGCGCGCCGCAGCAAGACGATCGGCCGGCGACCATCGCGCGCGATCGCAGACACCACTTGTGCCGCATCGGGCTCGAGCGGGCCCGCGATCTCGTGCAATTCGGGAGCGTAGGTTACCAGCGATACGTGATCGACGTGCCTACCCTGCACGCCCTCGGTCGTCGTCCCCTGGAAACTCACCACCACGCTCTCGCGGGCGTCCGCACGCGCTTCGCCTCGTACTACCGTGACCGCCGCTCGCCCAATCTCGCGTCCGATGCCTGGAAACGGCGGCGCAGTATCGAGGGCGAGCGGTGCGGCCAGACAGGCGCGCAGACGCTGCACACGGCCGAATGCTTCTTCCAACCGCTCCTGCGCCAGTGCTCCGCTCGCGACCGCAGCTTCGACGCGCCCGATCGCTTCGAGCGCAACGTCGAGACTGTGGCTGATCAACACGCAATCGGCGCCCGCCGCCAGTGCGGTTACCGTTCCGGCAGCGCTGCCCGCCGTCCGCGCTATCGCATCCATCTGCATGCAGTCGGTAAAGCAAACGCCTTTGAAGCGCAGCTCGTCGCGCAGTAACCGGGTGAGAATCGCAGGTGAAAGCGTCGCCGGCTGTTCGGCATCGAGCGCGGTGAAAAGGATGTGCGCGGTCATAACGGCTCGGGCCGTCGGCAGCAGTTGCGCGAACGGTATCAAGTCACCGGCTCGCACGCGCCCCTCGTCCAGCGCGATGCGCGGCAGGCCGAGATGGGAATCTTCGGCCGTCGATCCATGTCCGGGAAAGTGCTTGATCGTGGGGACGATCCCGCCGGCGCTCAGCCCGTCGGCGAGTGCGCCTCCCATCGTCGCGACCAGTTGCGGATCGGCACCGAAGGAACGGGCACCGATGACGGTGTTCATGCGCTCGACCGCGAGATCGACGTCCGGCGCGAAGTCCAGGTTCACGCCGGCTCGGCGCAGATCGAAGGCAATTTGTTGACCCGCCCGGCGAGCGAGTTCGGGGTTGCGCGTCGCACCGAGCGCCATCATCGATGGAATCTCCTCGACTCCGTCGCGAATGCGGGCCACGCGCCCGCCCTCCTGATCGATGGAGATTATCGGCGGCAAATCAGCCGGATACGCAGCGCGCAGCATATCGGTCAGCTCCCGCGTCTGCTGCAGACTGCGAACGTTACGGCCGAAGAGGATGAATCCGCCAAAGGGTGCCTGACGAATCGCCGCGTCGACCTCGGCCGGCAAGCGCCCGCCATCGAACCCGACGCTTATGACGCCCGCCGCCAGCGTACGAATCTCGCTCTGCAAACTCTTCACTCGATGATCTCTCCATTGTCCGGATCGTATTTGCGTACTGCACCGGCGGCAAAACTCAAACCCACCTCATCTCCCGTGCGATACTCCGGCGACGGATCGACGCGGGCAACGACGGTTCCATGCTCGGTTTCGACATACGCAAACGCATCGGCACCGGCGCGCTCGATGCGTTCAACTCGCCCGCGAAACTGCCCGTCGCCGCCGACGCGGACGCGCTCGGGACGAATTCCGACGATCGCGCGTTCGCTGCCGAACGCGGCCCCCGCGCCGGTCAAGAGATTCATTGGCGGTGCTCCCAAGAACTTTGCAACGCGCAGGTTTTGCGGCCGGTCGTAGACCGCCTGCGGATCGCCGACCTGTTCGATCCTTCCTTCGATCAACACGGCCAGCACGTCGCCCAGCGCCATCGCTTCCCCGTGATCGTGGGTTACATAAACAATTGGGCCGTCGAAGCGCTCGCGTACGCGAAAGACATCGTCGCGGATTCGCGCCCGCAACCACGGATCGACGTGAGCCAGCGGTTCGTCCAGCAAGAGAACGAGCGGATCGGAGAGCAAACTCCGCCCGATTGCAACACGCTGCCGCTCGCCACCCGAGAGCTGGCGCGGCAGGTGCCCGAGACGGTCGCCGACGTGCAAGGAAGCAGCTACCTCCTCGATGCGTCCGTCCGCCGCTCGCTCGCGCGCCGCAAATCGCAGATTCTCGGCTACCGTCATATGACCGGCAAGCGCTGCGTCCTGAAATACCATTGCAATTCGGCGCGCCTGCGGCGCCATTCCGCGCAGATTGCGCCCGCCGAGGTACACCTCGCCGCTGTCGGCCCGCTCCAAGCCGGCGATGATTCGCAGCAACGTGCTCTTGCCCGAGCCGGAGGGACCAACGACGGCCAGCGTGCGGCCGCCGGTTATTTCGAGCGAAACGCCATCGAGTGCGGCGCGGCCGAGGCGCGTAAAGCGTTTGGACAACGCGGACGTTCGCAGATCGCTCACGCCCAAGGAGCCCTACTTGATGCGGATGATCTGCGCGACCATGCGGTGCCCGATCTGACTGATCGACACGTCGACCTTCATGCCCACGGTGAGATCCGATAACCCCAGCTCTTGATCGTCGCGGAAGATGCTGGTGCTGGGCAGGACCGTCACGTCGACGCGCTTCTGCCCGCTACTGATGCTGATCTCGCCGCGCCCGTAGTCCACCTGCGCGATCGTTCCGTGCACCACGCCACGATCTTGCGCGCTACCTTGCTCGCCGGAATAGAACGTTGGGGTCGCCTGTGCGCTGCCGCGGATCGGTGCTGCGAGGCAGAGTGCGCTCACGAATAACGCAGCTAGAACCACCCGAGACAATGTCATACCGCCTTTCTAACGTTCGGGCCTAGCCGCGCTGTTTCGCCGCCGGCACGCCAGTGCCTTACTCGGCGTGCTAACCTCCAAGCAAGCTGTGAAAGGCCGCCCGGGCGGCGTCGCCGTCCTCGCCGCCGCGGCGCGCCCGCTGGACGAGATCGCGCATTTCAACCACGTGGGCGTCGTCGGCGGTCTTCCCGGCGCCCGCTAAGCGCACCGCAATCAGTGCGAGGTCCGGCGTCCGCGCACCCAGGATGCGCAGTCCTTCGAGGAACGGACGCACGGCCTCTGGTGACGCCGGATCGGCCAACAACGCCTCGACGACGGTGGCTTTGTCCGGCTTTTCATCGAGAAGATACCCGTCCAGCAACTCGAAACTCACAGCGCATGCGATTCGCCGGCCGGTTGACAATGTTCTGCGCGCTTTGCATGCTCTGCAATGCGAACGCGGCTGCCGAATCGCTGAGCGCGCTGTTGGCTCACATGCGCACTGCGATCGGCGAACCGTACCGCGCGCACCTCGTATCGACGCTGCACGTCTACGATTCGGGCGCCGAGCACACGCTGCGCTCCGACGCACAGGGGGTGCGGTTCTACCCGCGCGAGTGCGTCGCGTCGGTCTGCGCCGGAACCTATTTTGACGGCTCGCGCTCCTTTCACGTCAACTTCAACGGAACCGCCCTTCCCGACGAGCCCGCTTTTACTGCCGCGTTGCTCGGGGCGCGGACCGTGGCCTCTTTCTCCTTCTTGGATCCTAAGTTCGGACGCAGCGGCAGCATAGCCAACGGGGGCTCGACGGCGTACCAAGGACGTGCATATCGGGAATTGGTGGTCACCGCGCGCGGCGCTCATCCGATGGTGGTGTTGGTCGACCCGAACACGTACTTGGTCGCCGCGGTCTGGGACGCCGCGACCTCCGGGCCGGTTCTGGTGTACGAAGATTACCGGCGGGTAGGCTCGTTCATGATGCCGTTTACGATTCGGCGGGGCGGCGACGTCGCCGAGCGCTACGACTCGCGCACGACGACCACGCAGCCGTTTGACGCGCCGCGCGGTTTGGTTCCGACAATTGCCGTCAATGGCTCGCCGCTCGCGACCGATCCGGGCAGCGTGGCGCCGGTCGGAACCTGCACGATCGCCTCGGTCGCGGTGCGCTGCTTACTCGACACCGGAAATTCAGGGATGTCGATGAGTCTGGAGTTGGCCGA
>JBPYDW010000311.1:0-12197 GCA_051986335.1 Vulcanimicrobiaceae bacterium
TTTGCACGGGGAGCGCTCGCGCCGCTACGCGCCTACGACGAAAAGCATCAAACCGAATTGGAAAAGACGTTGCGGCTGTATTTTGAAGTCGGCCAAAATGTCAAGACGGCCGCCGAGCGGCTCAACGTGCACCGGCATACCGTCTTTTACCGCTTGCGGCAAATCGGCGAGATCAGTGCCCGCTCGCTCGACGATCCTCACGATCAACTCACTCTGCGAATGGCGATAGCGATCGATGCAATCCAACCTTGAACCGGTCAAGCGCGCGGTAACGAAGCGCGACATCCTCAAGTTAGCTAAGGATCGCGGCGTTCGGTTCGTGCGCTTGGTCTTTGCCGACATTCTCGGCGTCAGCAAGAACGTCTCGATTCCCGCTGCGGAGCTCGAGGCGGCGCTCGAGGGCAACGTTACGTTCGATGGCGGATCGATCGATGGGTTCGTGCGCGGCGAAGAGCTCGACATGTTGCTGCGGCCGGACCTCTCGACGTTTGCAGTCTACCCCTGGAATGCGGGCGAAGGCGTCGAGGCCCGCCTCATCTGCGACATCGCGATGCCGGACGGGTCGCCGTTTGAAGGTTGCCCGCGCACGACGCTGCGCCGCGCGCTGGAAGGTGCGAGCGCGACGCTGCCCAGCCTTCGCATCGCCAACGAAGTCGAGTTCTACCTTTTCGACGCGCAAGAGAGCGAATTCGGTTCGACCGCAACCAGCGACGTCGGGTCGTACTTCGATTTCAGCGCCAACGATCGCGGCGAGAACGCCCGCAATGCCATCGTCGCCGCGCTACAGTCGATGAGCGTGCCGATCGCCAGCGCCCATCACGAACACGGGCCCGGCCAGCACGAGATCGACGTCGCCGCCGACGGGATTCTCGCCGCCGCCGATCACGTACTGACGCTGCGCACGATCGCCAAGCATGTTGCGCCCGGCTTCGGTTTGGAAGCAACGTTCATGCCCAAGCCGTTGGAAGAGAGCGCCGGCAGCGGACTGCACGTCGAGCTCCAGTTGGGAGACGGCGTCGACAACGACACGCTGCTCTACACCGTCGGCGGACTACTGGCGCATGCGCCGGCGACGACGGCGATCTGCAATCCGATCGTCAACTCGTACAAGCGCCTGGTGGCGGCGTGGGACGCGCCGATCTTTACGGTATGGTCGGAACGCAGTGCCAACGCGCTCGTACGCGTGCCGCTGGCACAATCGCCCGCGCGCGTTGAGATGCGCAGTCCCGACCCGTCGTGCAACCCCTACCTCGCGCTGGCGGTTATTGTCGGCGCAGCGTCGGACGGCGTATTGCGGCGCACCTTGCCGGGCGATCCCGAAGCGGGCAGCACCTACGATCTGAGCGATCGCGACCGCCGCGAGCGCGGCATCGGTATGCTGCCGAAATCGCTGAGCCAAGCCATCGCCGAACTCGACGCCGACCAGGTGGTACGCGCCGCGCTTGGAGATCACATCTATCACGCGTTTCGCGACGCGAAGCTCGCCGAATACGAACGGTACCGGCGCGCCGTGCATCCGTGGGAGCGCCGCGCCTACTTACGGCTGTACTGAATCTTCTGCGCTGGCGGAATCCAAAGCACCCTTCACCAACAGCGTTATCCGCTCCGCATTCCTGCGAATCGTCGCCGCCGAGACCCGCACCGCTTCGGGATCCAACTCACCGCTCTCGATGAGTTCGGCATTGCCCAATATCGAGGTGAGCGGTCCGTTCGAATCGTGGGCGAGCGCAGCCAGGCGCTCCACGTGCTCGTGCGACAATCGCGTGAGGCCGGCTCGCAGTTCCTCGAGCTTTTCCGCCGCACGTTGCACCGTTACTCGCTCGGTCAGACCAACCGCCTCCCCTCGTGCTTGGCTATGCGTGAACCGTTCGCGCGTGCTCGCGCAGCACCCGCCAGGCCGCCGCGACATCTTCTCGATGCGTCCGCAGATTCCCGACCGCCAGGCGCAGCGCGTAGCGGCCGTCGATTTTGGTGTGCGAAATGAAAATGTCGCCGGTGGCATTGACTGCGTCTAATAGCCGCTCGTTCAGTGCGTCCAGCCGCGCTTCCGGCACGTTCGCCGGCCGGTAGCGAAAGCAGACGACTGAAAAAGGATGCGGTGCCAGCACCTCCCACTCCGGCGAGGCCTCCACCCACGATGCGAACTCGGACGCCAGGGCGACGTGCTCCCGCAATCGCTCGCGAATACCCTGGGCGCCGAAGTAGCGCAGGACGAACCATAACTTGAGCGCGCGAAATCTGCGGCCGAGTTGCAACCCGTAGTCCATGTAGTTGCGGACGTTTGCATCCGATGTTTGCAGGTATTCGGGGACCAGGCTGAACGCTCGCCGCAGCAGCGCCTCATCGCGAACGAATAGCACCGAAAGATCCATCGGAACGAACATCCATTTGTGCGGATTGACGACGATCGAATCCGCTGCTTCGCTGCCATCGAGGATGTAGCGAAACTCCGGAACGATCGCCGCGGAGCCGGCATACGCTGCGTCAACGTGCAACCACACGCCGTGTTTGCGCGCGACCGCGGCAATCTGCGGAACCGGGTCGATGGAGGTCGTCGAGGTCGTGCCCACCGTCGCGACGACTGCCATCGGCAGGTAGCTTGCGGCGCGGTCGCGCGCGATCTGCTCGTCCAATGCATCGGCACGCATGCGAAACGCTGCGTCGCAGGCGATTTGCACGACATTCTCACGCCCAAGTCCAAGTGCGATCGCCGCCTTCTCGACGTGCGAATGCGTATGCTCGGTGAGGTAGAGCCGCAAACGCGGCAGATCGCGACCGGTCATACCGTGCTCGCGAATTCCCAAATCCAGCGATTCCCGCGCTGCAGCGAGCGCGGTGTATCCGCCGATGGAGGCGGTGTCGTAGATAATGCCGGTAAACGCTTCGGGCAGACCCAGCAAACGGGCCAGCCAACGCATCATTACTTCTTCGAGCTCGGTCGCCGCCGGTGAGGTGCGCCAGAGCATCGCTTTCACGTCGAGGGTAGCGGCAATCGCCTCGGCTGCAATGGCGACCGGCGCGGCGCTGGTTGCGAAATAGGCAAAGAATCGCGGATGATTCCAGTGGGTGATGCCGGGCAGAATCAGCGTTTCGAAATCGGCCATCAATCGCTCGAAGGGCTCGCCCTCTTCGGGCGCCTCGGCCGGAAGGGCGGCGGCGATCTGCCCCGGAGCCGTTTGCGCCAGGACCGGATAGCGCTTCGGATGGCGCAGGTACTCCTCGATCCAGCGCTCGACCCGCGCAAAGTCGTCTGCAAGCAGGTCCGTTTGCTCCACAATGGGGAGTGTTGGCGCTCGTGCCGCGCGAAGCCCGCCCTCCGGAGTTGCAATGAAATACCGCACGTATCCTAAGAGCACCGTCACCGTCAGCGAGATCGGCTTTGGTTTGTGGACGACTGCAACCAGCTGGTGGGGCGACAAGACCGACGAGCAGGCCGTCGCGATGCTGCGCGAAGCCTTCGATGCCGGGATCACCCTCTTCGACGCCGCCGATACGTATGGCAACGGGCGCAGCGAAGAGCAGCTCGCCGCCGCTTTCAAAGAACGGCGCGATCGTGTCGTGTACGCCACCAAATTCGGCTACGACATTTACCGGCACGGAGACGAGCGGCGCGGCCAGACCGAGATTCCGCAGGACTTCTCACCGGGATTCGTGCGCCACGCACTCGAGCAATCTCTGCGCCGCTTGCAAACCGATTGCATCGATATCTACCAGATGCATAACGCGCGCATGGACCAGGTCGATGACGACGCACTCTTCGAGCTGCTCGAATCATTCGTGCAGGAGGGGAAGATTCGCATGTACGGCATCGCCCTCGGACCGGCCATCGGCTGGCTCTACGAGGGTGTCGACGCAGTGCTGCGGCGGGACATTCCAAGCCTGCAGATCATTTGGAACATGCTCGAGCAGTACCCCGGAAACGAGCAGATCGATGCCGCCCGAGGCAGCAGTGCGCGCACCGGCTACATGGTTCGTGTTCCGCACTCCAGCGGTTTGCTCGAAGGACACTACACCGAAGACACCGTCTTCCCGCCCAACGATCACCGGCGGCATCGTCCGCGTTCCTGGCTGGTCAACGGCGTCAAGAAGATCGAACAGCTCCGCTTCCTCGAGCGGTCCGACCGCACGCTGGGACAAGCCGCGATACAGTGGCTCCTGCTCGAGCCGCGCGTTACATCGGTGCTGCCCAACATCTACGATGCGCAGCAGCTGCGCGAGTTTGCCGCCGCACCCGAATGCCCGCCGCTCACCGCTGACGAGGTGCAGCGCATCCGCGAACTCTACGCGACGAACTTTGGCCTGAGCGAAGAGCCGATGAACTTCAAGGGCACGATGACGCGCGATCAAGTTCATGTCTGATCGCATTCGCTCCGACGACGCTCCGGCACCGATCGGGCCGTACAGCCAAGCCATCCGTCACGGCAACGAGCTGTTTTGCTCGGGGCAGATAGCGATCGATCCGGCCACCGGTGAGCTCGTCGCGGGTGGCCCGAGCGCGCAAACGGAGCGCACGCTGCACAACCTCGGCGCCGTCGTCGCGGCCGCCGGTTTCGGCTTCGAGCACATCGTAAAAACGACGATCTTCCTAGTCGACATGAATGACTTCGCCGAAGTCAACGCCGTGTACGAACGCTTCTTCGGCGCTGCGAAGCCGGCGCGCTCGACCGTTGCCGTTGCGGCGCTGCCCAAGGGCGCGCGCGTCGAAATCGACGCTATCGCCCGCAAATAGCGACTAAACGTTCCCGCGTTTCTCTAGTGAGTCTTCGGGGGCGCCGCGCTCGGCACCGAGGCCAGGGCGTTGAAGCCCTGGTGGGCCAGCGACGCATACTCTTGATCGGGTGACGTGAAAGCACTCTGGAACTGCGCCCGCGCCAGATCGTATTGCCCGAGGTCACGATAGGTGATCCCCAGCAATACGTGCAGGCCACCATCTTGCGGCGAAGTGGCCAGTCCCTTCACCAAAACGGCTTCGGCTTGCGGATACAAGCGATGCTGTTCGTACTCCAGGCCCAAGTCGAAGTACGCATCGCGGGCAAAGGGCGACATCGAAAGCGCCTTGATATACCAGTTTACCGCGCTCTTCCAATCGTTGCGGCAATCGGCGAGGTATCCGAAGTTGACGTAGGCCTCGGGCTCGTAGGGATCGACGCCGACGGCGAGGTCGAGTTCATCCTCGGCCTTATCGTACTTTCCCGTCTCGAGATATGCAGCGCCGGTATTGTCCAGGCACGTATAGTTGAAGCGGTCGATCTTGAGGCAGCGGGTGAAGTAGGTGAACGCGTCGGTGTAATCGCGCTGGTCCATCAGCGCCACACCCAAACCGTTGACGGCCGTCAGCGAATCGGGATCGTTATCCAGCGCTACGCGGAACTCACGCTCCGCCTCCGAGTCGCGGTGCAGGGCGAGAAATACCTGGCCCAGATCGGAGTGCGCCTGCGCGTCGTCAGGATATTCGTTCGCTTCCCGCTCGGTCTGCAGAAGGTATTCGCCGATATCCCCCTTGCGCCGATGCAAATCCACCAAGGCAAAGATTGCGTCGGTTCCGGGAAGCGCCGCGTTGAATTGGACGATCGCCTCGTCGATGCGATTCTGGGTCGCCAGTGCGGTCCCGAGCCGATTGTGCGTGACCTTATCGTTCGGATCGCGCTCCAGCATACCGCGGTAGACCAGTTCTGCGCGGTTGAGATCGCCCGCACGGAAGTAAAGGTCGCCCAGCAATCGCGTCGGCTCGATCTCGTCGGGATGGGCGGCCACGTAGGTCGCCAGGCCTTTGATCGCGCCCTGCAAGTCGCCGGCGGCGACCAAGGCGCGAGCCTGGCGCATGGCGCCCTGGGGGTCCGACTGGAAGTGGAGGTTGGCGCGGGCCGGATCGGGATTGACCTGGATCTGGGTCTGGGCACCGGCTACCGCCACGGTGCCCACGAGGAGCGCCGAAAGCGCCAGTGCAGCCGCAAGACGCACCATACGCAGATTATAGCGCTTTCCGACAGGGCAGCGTGACAGGCAAACGGAGATTTATGAAAAGCCGCTTGGACGACCGCTGTTTAACCTTGACCGCAAAGGTGAGCGTGCCGGGCGCGGAGCCTACCGCACCAGCGGAAGAACGTCGCTCGGCGTCAGCGGATAGAATGCCAGCGCGATCACCGCAACGGCGCAAACGATCAAGCTGACCCACGCCAGCGGCACGTTGGGATGCGCATCGGCAACGTGTCCGCGCGGTTCGCGCTCGTACATGAGACGAATGATCTTCGCATAGGCATACAGCGAGATCGCCGTCCCGATTATCAGCAGCACGGCGAGCCACCAGTAACCGGTATACTCGTCGCTCCACAGGATCAAGATCTTGCCGATAAAGCCTGCCGTCGGCGGCAAGCCGGCGAGTGCGAGCAAGAAGAACGACATCGCCGCCGCTAAGAACGGATGGCGCGATGCCAAGCCGCGATAGTTCGCCAGTTGCGCCCCTTCTTCTCGGTCGCTCGACAACGCGGCCGCTACGGCGAACGCTCCTAAGTTCATAAAGGTGTAGGCGGCCAAGTAGAAGATCGCGTAGCGCAGGCCGAGCGGCGACGTGCCAGCCAGCACTGCGATGATGTAACCGACCTGGGCGATGCTGGAGTAGGCCAGCAGCCGTTTGAGATCGGTTTGCGCCAGCATGCCGAGGTTGCCGACGATCATGGAAATACCGGCCACGATCCAAATCGGTAGCAATAGCTTCTCCGAAACGCTGGACGGCAGCGCGGCGTAAATGAAGCGCGCAAACACCGCGAGTGCTCCGGCCTTGGTGGCAACCGACATGAAGGCGGTCACCGGCAGCGGGGCGCCTTCGTAGACGTCGGGTGCCCACGTGTGAAACGGCACTAGGCTGAGCTTGAACGCGATGCCGATCGCAAACATGCCCCAACCGACCCAAAACAACGGGCTCGCCGCCAGCGCCGGATTCGAGAGCGCTGCCAACGCCACGCTGCCGCTCGCGCCGAAGAGCAGGGCGGTGCCAAAGAGTAAGAATGCCGACGCCGTTGACGAGAGAATTAAATACTTCAGCGCCGCTTCGCGCGCGGTCGACCGGTCGGAAAGGCCGCACAAACAGTACAGGGCCAGTGACAAGAGCTCGAGCCCCAAGAAGATCACCATGAGGTTTCCGGCGCCCGCCATCAGCATCGCGCCGGTTGCGCTCCATAACATCAGCGAGATCGCGCCGGCCACGCGATCTTGGCGACCGATTGCGCCGTAGAGGACGATGGATCCGATCAGCGCGATGACGACGATCACCTCGAAGACCGTCGTGAAGCCGCCCGTGATGTAGCCGCCGCCGAATGCGGCATACTCGTGGTGGTATTGCATCACCGCTCGTATGCCGGCGACGATCGAACCGATAAGCGCGACCGCGATGACCGCGTAGCGATTCGCACTGCGGCGCGCGACCAGGTCGAGCAGCAGCACCACCAACGCCGTAAGCGCGACGGCCGAGGGCGGGATGATCGCCGACCAGTCGGCCGACGTAAACGGCGCCGCGATCACTTCAAGATCCCCGCCAAGAGCGCGCTCGGGTTCACGCCGAGGTAAACCAGCGCTGCGAGCAGCGGCGCAACCGCCAGTCCTTCGAGCCACGTCAAATCACGTCGCTGCGGCAGATCCTCGACCTGGGGACCGTTCATCGCGCCCTGATAGAGGCGCAGCATGTAGGCCGAGGCGATGACGATCGGAACCAGCGCGAGCAACGCCGGCCACAGCAAGCCGCTCTTATACACGCCGGTAAGGATCACGATCTCTCCGACGAATCCGGCGAGTCCCGGCAAACCGAGGGCGGCCAACGCGGCAATGCACAATGCCCCGGCCAGGCGCGGGTTCGCTGCTCCCAATCCGCCGAGCTTGGAAAGCATCCGCGTCTCCTCGCGCTCCTCGACGAAGCCGAGAATAACGAACAGCGCGGCGCTGAAGAGGCCATGGGCGACGATGTAGGCCAGCGCGCCTTGAAGTGCGATCGGGTTGAACGCAAAGATCGCCAGCACGATCAGGCCTAAATGGGAGAGCGACGAGTACGCCACGATTCGCTTGACGTCGTTCTGCACCAGCGCAACGAGCGCACCATAGAATAGACCGATCAGGCCGAGGACGATGAAGACGCCGGCGTACGCCCGCATGTAATCCGGCAAGAAGGCCAACCCGATGGCGATAAAGCCGTACAATCCGGCTTTCGACTGTACGCCGCTCACAACGGAGATCATCGGGCTGGGCGTGTCCGCATAGGTTGGCGGCATCCACGTGTGCAGTGGCCAAACCGGCGTCTTCACCAAAAAGGCGAAGGCGAAGCCGGCAAAGATCCACGGCGCCCATGAGCCGACGACGTGCACGCCGGTCCGCCCGATCACATCGGTCGTCCCGACGATCGCACCGAAAGCCGCCGTTGCCAGCAGCAGCGTGAGCCCGCCGACGAAGTTGTACAGGAAGTAGCGCCACGCGGTAGAGGCGTGCACGCCCCATTGCAGCAGGCAGAAAAAGACCGGAATCAACATGAGGTCCCAGGCAAAGGCGAAGACCAGCAAATCTCGCGCTAGGAAGAGCACGAGCATCGACGATTCCAGTAGCAGCAGCAGGGCAACAAAGACCGGCTGCCGGCGCACGTTGGTGGCAACGATCGCACTGAACGTGCACACGGTGAGGAGCAGCACGATCCAGAATGAGATACCGGTCGCGCCAAAGTGGAATGCCGCCGTGAACGGCCGCGACAGCCAGTGCAGGCTTACCTGATCGTTGCGGGTCGTAATTGCCAGCCACACGGTCACCGCGGCAGTCAGCGCGCCGGCGAACTTCGATGTCCGCCGGTCGTCCGGCGGCAGCGCAAATAGCGCGAGCGCAACGATGGCCGGACCGAATAACAGCAACCAGAGCATCAATGCGTCCCAATCGCAAGCGTGTAGTAGACGATAAAGCACGCCGCGCCGAAGACCAGGATCAACGCGTAGGCGCGCAACAGTCCGGTTTGGAACGAGCGCGTGAGATGTCCCAGCCACTGCACCGAAAACACCGTCTCGCGCACGCCGCCGTCGATGACGAGCGGATCGACGACCCGCTCGAAGAATCGGCCCAGCCACTGCGCCGGCCGCACGAACAGCAGCTCGATGGCTGCATCGAAGTAGAATGCATTGGTCAAGACGGCCGGCATGCGCTCCGACTCGCTGCGCAAGCGCGCGACCGCATTCTGCAGCGCCGGCGCGGTCGCATAGCGCATGTAGGCCAGCGCGATTCCGGCAATGACAAAAACGAGGACGATCAGCGTCGTCGCGACTTCGGAGATGGCCGGCTGCGCGAGCGACTGCGTGGGGAATTGGCCGCCGAAGAAGCGCGCCCACGGTGAGTTCTCGCCGCCGACCAGAAGCCAGCCGGCAAGGATCGTCGGCACGATCAATATGCCGACTGGTACCGCCATGATCCAGCCCGGCGCGTGGGTGTGGCTATCGGCGTCGCCGGGTTCGTGCGCCACGGTAACCGCCGCGCTCGGCGCGATGCCCAAGTCGGCGGGCGAAACGTCGCCGCGGTACGTGCCGAAAAATGTTACGAACAGCATGCGGCACATGTAATACGCGGTGATTCCGGCAGTGACGATGCCGACCGCATAGAGCCACGGATGCCCGTGCTGCAGCGCGCCGTAGATCACTTGGTCCTTACTGAAAAAGCCGCTAAAGCCGGGGATTCCGCTAATGGCAATCACGCCGATCAGCATCGCCAAGAACGCGAACGGCAGCCGCTTCATCAGGCCGCCCATCAGCCGAACGTCCTGCTCGTTGGAGAGCGCGTGAATGACCAGTCCCGAGCCCAGGAAGAGCTGCGCTTTGAAGAACGCGTGGGTAAAGAAATGGGCTACGCCGCCTTCGTAGGCGCCAACGCCGACGCCCATGATCATGTAGCCGATCTGCGACATCGTGGAATAGGCCAAGATGCGCTTGATATCCCATTGCGCGACGCCCAAGATCGCTCCGAGCAGCGCGGTGAGGCCGCCGATCGTTCCGACGAGCAATTGCGCCTGCGGAGAATGCGCCCACAGCGGCGCGCAGCGCGCAACCAGATAGACGCCGGCGGTGACCATGGTCGCGGCGTGGATCAACGCGGAGACGGGCGTCGGGCCTTCCATCGCATCGGGCAACCAGGTTTGCAGCGGCACTTGCGCCGACTTGGCGGCCGCGCCCAGAAATAAGAACGCGCAGACCGCGAGCAACCCGGCCGTGCCCAACGCACCGCTATGCGTGAAGACGTCGGCGAATCGCAGCGATCCGATTGCCGCAAACATCATGAAGATGGCAAACATGATGCCGACGTCGCCGACGACGTTGATGACGAAAGCCTTGCGCGCGGCGGCGACCGCGGTCGGACGCTCGAACCAAAAGCCGATCAAGAAGTACGAAGCCAATCCGACCAGCCCCCACCCGATCAGCAGGCCGACGAAGTTGTCGGAGAGCACCAGCGTCAGCATGGCGAACACGAAGAAGTTCATGTACGCAAAGAAGCGCGCGTAGGCGCGGTCGCCGTCCATGTAGCCGATCGAATAGAAATGGATCAGGAATCCGACACCGGTAATGATGAACGCCCAGATCAACGACAGCGGATCGAGCAGCAGCCCAAAGTCGAACCCAGGAATCCACGAGAACAGCGTTTGGTGCGCACCTGTAAGACCGGCTGCAGTTTGCGTTCCCGCGCCCCACTGCAGCAGCGTGAGCACGAACGAAAGACCGATCGATGCCGATCCTAACCAGCCGGCCGCGCCGCGCAGTTGCGGCCCAAATGTCCAGCACACAACCGCTCCCGCCAGCGGAAGCAGCCAGAGCGCTAGCAGCAAAGGATACGTACCTTCAACGCCGAGTTGATGGCCCACGCTACCCTCTCATCGCGCGTACGTCATCGACGTCAACGTAGGCAGCGCTGCGAAAGACGACCATGACGATGGCCAATCCGATCGCCGCCTCCGCGGCGGCAACCGTAATTACCAAGAACGCGAATATCTGTCCGTCGTTGTGCAGCCAGACGCGAGCAAACGTTATGAACAGCAGGTTCGCGGCGTTCCACATCAGCTCGATCGCCATCAGCATGATCAACGGATTGCGGCGCAATAGCACGCCGGCAACCCCGATGAAGAAAATGATCGCCGACAGGGCGATGTAGTTCCCGAGCGCAACCGGCAGGGACGCGCTCATTCGCCACCCTCGCGTAAGATCGCCTCACGCATCTCGCGCCGCACCATCTCGGCTTGGCGCTGTGTACCGACGTAAGGTGGTTGATCGCCGGCCAGCAGAATTACGCCGATGACCGCCACCATCAAGATGAACGCGGTAATTTCGAAGGGCAACAAATGGGTGGTAAACAGGCTCGTGCCAAAATCGGCCACGCTGCCGAATACCTTGGCCGTTCCGGCCGGCCCAAAAGGAAAACCGCTGCGGGCCGTTACCGCAGGTGAAAGGTGAATGCTGCCAAGCGCGTAGGCGACGAAGCCGAAAGCCAGCGCAACCACCAGCGCCGCCGGAATAGCAGCGCGGGGCATACGATTGGGTCCTAGCGCGAACGGCGCTACGCCACTGCTCAAGAGCGTGATCACAAAGACGAACAGGATCAGGATCGCGCCGGTATAGACGATCATCTGGATCATCGCCATGAACTCGGCGGAGAGCGTCACGAACATGAAAGCGAGCGCCAAGAAGTGGGCCAGCAGCGCGATGACGCTATATACCGGCTTGCGCGCGCTCACCGTCCAAACCGCCGTGGCAATCAGAATGACGGCCAGAATCCAGAATGCGATCATCCAGCCAAGCCCCGGCGCTGCTTCTTCAGCACCTCACCTCGCCACGTCGCAGAGTACCCCTGCGCGACGTCATCGGTGGACTTTTCGCGAGCCACCGCGCCTAAATCCGATGGAATACCGCCGGGGCGGTCGTCGGGCGCAGCGCGGACGCCCGCTTCGGGCGGCACCAGCAGCCGGTCCTTACTATAGATGAAGGAACCGCGACGATAATCGGCCATCTCGAACCACGGCGTCAGTACGATCGCATCGGTCGGGCACGCCTCTTCGCACATACCGCAGAAGATGCAGCGCAGCTCGTCGATCTCGTAGCGCGCCGCGTAGCGTTCGCCGGGCGATCGCCGATCGTCGGGTGAGTTCTCGGCACCGATGACGGTGATCGCGTTGGCCGGGCAGGCACTCGAGCACAACT
>JBPYDW010000312.1:0-2022 GCA_051986335.1 Vulcanimicrobiaceae bacterium
GAACGTTATAAGCGGGCCGCCAACCGCTTGGCGAAGAACCCGGCTGGAGGGCGCTTCTCAGGCGTTTCTAAGCTTTTCCGGGCGGTTCATATTGGCCGAATTCGCAGCCTCGGCAAGGACGCCGCAGCACCCCGATAGCTCCCTTACCAGGCGCGAGCAAGAAGTACTGGAGCTGCTGACGTTTGGGCTGACCAACAAAGAGATCGCCCAACGTCTTGCCGTCAGCCAGCGCACGGTAGAAACGCACATCGATCACGTCCTGGGCAAGCTCGGCGCGCCGACGCGAACGCGCGCCGTCGTTGAAGCGGGCCGTCTAGGACTACTTGCCGGCGCGCCGGCGACCGACGGCGCAGCGCCGCGCGCTGCCCCACCCAGCAACGTTCCGCTCGCGTTGACGTCGCTATTGGGGCGCGGTGACGATCTGGCCGAACTACAGGCGTTGCTCGAGAGCCGTCGTTTGGTCACGCTTACCGGTTCGGGTGGCGTCGGGAAGACGCGACTCGCCCAGCGCATCGGTGTGGACCTCATCGACGCGCATCCGGCCGGTACGTGGTTTTGTGACTTCTCTCCGATCGTCGACGCGAAGCTCGTCGCAAGCGTCGTCGGTAAAGTGCTCGGCGTGCGCGAGCGCGCGGGCCGATCGCTGAGCGAATCGATTGCGTCTACGCTGCGGCCGAAGAGCGCGTTGCTCATCTTCGACAATTGCGAGCACGTTCTCGATGCGGCCGCACAGCTCGCCGACGAGATCCTGCGCAGCTGCCCGAACGTCCGCATCGTTACAACGTCGCGGCAACCGCTGGGAATCACCGGCGAGATCGTGCACCGCGTGCTTCCGTTGGCAGTTCCCGAAGCAGATGGAATCACAGCCGACGCCGCGTTGACCTTCGGTGCGATCGCGCTTTTCGTCGATCGCGCCAATGCCGCCGATCGCAACTTCGCACTAACCGACGAAAACGCGCCGGCCGCTGCCCAAATCTGCCGCCGGCTCGACGGCGTGCCGCTTGCGATCGAACTGGCGGCGGCGCGAATAAACGTTACCGGTCTGGAAAGCTTGGCGCAAAGCCTCGACGATCGTTTCAATGTGCTCACCGCGGGCAGCCGTACGGCGTTGCCACGGCAGAAGACGCTGATGGCGCTGATCGACTGGAGCTATGGCCTGCTTTCATCGCCGGAACGCCGGCTGCTCGAGCGCCTCGGTATCTTTGCCGGCGATTTCAATTTGCGAGCGGCGCGCGCGGTCTGCGCCGGCGGCGGGCTGACCGACGCGGACTTCCTGGATTTGCTCGTCGCCCTTGCCGACAAATCGCTGGTGGCGGTGCAAACGAGCGTGAAGAGCGAGCGCTATCGATTGCTCGAGTCAACGCGAGCGTACGCGCTCGAAAAGTTGAACCGCAGCGGCGAGCACGAGCAGCTCGCACACCGGCACGCCGCGCACTTTCGCGATGAAGCCGAGGCCGCCGACGATCGCTACGGCATCGGCTCAGCGACGGCGTGGCTGGCGAGCGTCGAGCAAGACCTCGAAAATTATCGCGCGGCACTGACGTGGTCGATCGGGCAGGGACACGACGTGGCGCTGGGCGGCGCAATAGCGGGAGCGCTCGAGCGACTCTGGTTCCTCGGCGGTTTGGCCGCCGAAGCCCGCGACTGGATCGAGTCCGCGCTCGAGCGCATTGACGAAGCGCAACATCCCACGGTTGCAGCGCGCTTGTGGCGCGCCAAGACGAGGTTCTTGCAGGGTCAGCCGATGCGTGAGAGCGCCGAGCACGCGCTGCGCTTGTATCGATCGGTCGGCGATGCGCGCGGCGAAGCCTATGCGCTGCGCTTTCTGGCCTATAGCCTTTTGCAGATGGGCATGCTTGAAGAGGCTGGTGAAGCCATCGATCGAGCGATCGCGGCGTTTCGCACTGGCGGCGACAAGGTGGGGATCGCGTCGTGTCTTGGCCTTCAAGGCGTGAGCGCATACAACCGCGGTGACTACGGCGCGGGGCGGAATTACTATTTGGAAGCGATAGCGGCGTGCAA
>JBPYDW010000313.1:0-5265 GCA_051986335.1 Vulcanimicrobiaceae bacterium
GACGTAAGGCCGGGGATGATCGTCGTGCCCGAAACCGTGACTTGCTGGCTGTTGACGATCACGTCGTAATCCCGGCGGGTGAAGAACGTCAGCTTTATCCCGGTCAGATCGCCCAATAGCTTCTCGATCGAAAGGTCGTAGGTGTCCGACTGCTGTGGCCCCGAGAACGAGTACGGATTGATGCCGACGTTTTGCCACCAGGCGTTGTACAGTTCGTCGCGATAGTTAGCGCACGGCGCCGAGAAATGCGCGGCCGGGCCGCCGCAGATCGCAGCCGTTGCCGGATCGGCGGCAAAGGCGGCCGGCGGATCGTAAACGCGCTCGATCTGAAAGAGCGGAGCAAACGTGGTCGCGTGCCCGTAGCCGCCGCGCACCACCGTGTCGCGCAGCTTGCCCAACGTCAGCGCGCCGTAGATGCGCGGCTGCAGCGACTGCGCCTGATACGTGCCGGCTGCGGTGGGGACGCGCTGCTGGTCGAACCGGATGCCCGGCTGCAAGACGAAGTTGTCGCCGATGCTCCAGTCATCGGAGGCGTAGAGCGAGTTACGGTACATCGGCGCGTGGATCTGGTAGTTCAACGTCGGATAGCGCTGGCCGCAAAATTCGCCGTTTTGCGGCAGATAGCCGCAGGGCAGGAAATCGAACAGCGTCGCTCCCGCCACGAACAACGATGGCGACGGCGTGTAGCCGTTCAGCGCGGCATTTGAAAAGCGGTAATCGCCACCGAAGGTAATCGCGTGCCGGCGAATGACGTCTTGCAGATCGAAGGCGACTCCGGTATTTTGCGAGTTACGAGCGACGTAGTGGTCGTTGCTAAAGGAGATCGACGGCAAACCGTAGCCGAGCGAGTACTCGGGATCGCTGAAGTTGTCAACGGCGGCATCTTGCGTCCGATAGAGACGCACGTTGAGATAGGCGGTGTCGCCGATGATGCGCGAGTAGGCGACCTTGCCCATCCAATAGACGTTCGTCTCTCCGGGAGCGATGCCGATCGGCTGATTGTACGTCGTCTGACCCGGATAGAACGGAACGAGCGCTGCGGTCTGCTGCGGCGTCAGCGGCGGTAGCAACGGCGAGAACAATTGCGGCACTTGGGAATAGATGTGCAGATACGCGGGATTGCCGCTGGCATAGAACGTTTGCGAGGGCTCGAGCCCGTAGGCATTGGCGAAACTGTTCGCACCCCACTCGTTCCAGACTTGAATGATGTTGGCGTTGTTGTGCCCGAAGTGAAACAGCAGATTCGTGACGGTGTCGTTGGTGACTTGCGTTGAGATCTGCTCGACGGTATCGGGAAAGCCGGTTGCCAAGCCGCCATACGAATTGCTGAACGGCGGAGCGCAGCAGGCGCCGCTATCGCGCGCGTAGCGACCGCTGACGAACAGTGAGATGCGCTTGTCGGGTGATGCCGTGCCGAATTCGAAGTTAAGGTTATGCTCGTACGCCGGTCCGCCGATATCGGCTTGTACGTAGCCCGATGACGGGTAAGTCCCGGCCTTGGTCACGATATTCACGTAGCCGGATCCGGAGCCGCCCTTGCTCGCATCGCCGGGCCCATCGGTGAGATTGACGCTCTGTGCGCCGTTGATCACCGTGTTGTTGATGAAGTAGTTGAAGAGCGGTTCGGTCGCGTCGATCCCATCCAACTGATAGCCGATGTTGTTTTCCAGGCCGCCGCGGATCGAGGGTGTGGCGCCGCCCATCGGGCCGTTGGTGCCGCCACCCACCAGGGTCACACCGGGTAGCCGGTCGAGCAGCAGACCTTCATTCGAATAGCTGGCTATGCCGCCGATCTGTTGCTGCTCTTTCACGCCGTAAACGTAGACGTCTTGCGGTTGATGGGGCTGCACCGGCGACGATGCACTGCGCGCCCCCACGCGTGCAATCTCCTTGAGCGACTCGGCAGCGAGCGCAAAGTCCACTACCGCTACCGCGTCTTGCGTTACGGTAACACCGGCTTGAACGCCGGCGGTAAAGCCGTCGTGTTGGGCGGAGGCAGTGTACGTGTCCGGCTGGACGCCGACGATCGTGTAATATCCGTTGGCGTCGGTGGTCGCTGCGTAGCTGCCGGAAGCGGCCGCGAGCGTGATCTTCGCATCGGCGACTGGCTGACCGGAAGCGCCGGCAACGACGCGACCGCGGACCGACCCTACAGTTCCGGCAATCGCCGGGGAACAAAATCCCGCTACAAGCAACAAGAACAGGGCGACGCAAAAAGGCCTGTGACCGCGCATAGCACCTCAGCGAGTGGTTGCTTTGTCCTTACGGACGAGAGCTTACTCGGTCCTTTAAGGTTGCTTTAACGCGCTGCTGCCACCGAGCGTGGATAGTCTATGGCCAAGACGTGCATCGTATGCCGCGCCTGCGCGCAGCGGGCCAATCCGGCTCGTTTGTACTCCCGCTCCAGGCGCACCAAGAAGCCCGGCAACCACGGATCGGCCGGATACCTTCTCTGCCACGCCATCATGGCGTCTTCAACATTGTTCATCATGCCGGTCATGCGCACGCGTAACGTCCGCGAGCTCGTCCCATCGAATGCGTTGAGGCGGTTGCGGATCTCGATCACGCTCATCTTCAGCCGCCCGAAGTATTCGTCGGCTGGGGCGGACGCCCAAATCCCCGAACTCGAATGAGCCCCGGCGACGCACGGTGGCGCCGAGACTGCCAGGATCGTGAGAATGGCAACGACTGCACGCATTGTCGGCCTTTCCAAGTTCGCCGAGGACCCTCTTTTTTGGTAGTCGGCAGAACCCCTCCGCTTCAAAACTACCCGAACAGAGGCATAACGAAGGTCCCGCGAATCCGCCATTCGCGGGTCCTTCGAAATGGGTCCGCAGCGTTACATGACCACGAGTTGTAGGGTTTCCATGTCCACGAAATAGGCACCGGGAGGCACGTACTGGTTGGGCCATGCGCACATGACGCTATTGTTCGGGCCGTAGACGTAGACCAGATTGTGCGGACCGCAGGCCGCCGCGTAGAGTCCGTAGTTCTCGAACAGAATAGAGCCCGGGCTGCCGAAGGCCGGCATTGTGTAGCGCGTCTGGCCCCAGATCCCGGCGCCGGCGATCATCGAGAAGAGGCTGAACGGCCCCCAGAATCCGCCGCCCCAAAAGCCGGGCTGCGCGACCCACGGTCTGTTCCAGTTCCAGCCGAATGAGCCGGGCCACAGCCGCGGACTGACCAAGATGCTGTTCGAACGCCAACGGTTGTTGATCATCCATGGCGGACGCACGACGTTGTGCATCCACGGGGGACGAACGAAGCCGACGCTCGGGGGCCGAATGCTAGGCGGACGAGTTGGCGGCCAGTGCCCTAGCGGCGGTCTTGGAGCCGGCGTTCGTATCGGAGCTGGAGTCGGCCGCGGCAGTGGCGCGATTGGAGGTACCGGATGCGCGGTTGGGTGTGGTAGCGGCGCGATTGGCGGTACCGGATGCACGGCCGGCGGAGCCGGGCTGGGCCGTGAAGCACCCGGCCGCCGCCCGGGGCTGCTTCCTGCATTAGGCGGGCGCGTCGGCGCAGCCGTCGGTTCCGCAGTTTGCGCGATCACGATGCCACGCATGCCAAAGTTGGACGCTGGAGCGACGGCAGTCGTCACAAACGATGCCATTGCCAGTGCGGATATGAAGCGAAGTCTCCTCATCGGACTTCCTTTCAAATCAAGACTGCATTGCGAGCGAATGGCAGCCACGCTCATTTTTCCCATTTTTCGCCGCGCAAAGAGCCATACGCACGCTGGCCTGCACAGCGGCGTCAGATCGCCGGCGCTTACTACGACTCGCTCCTACCTCGTCATGACGAGCATACAAACGGCGGTAATGGAGATGGAGATGGTGATGGCGAGGCACTTGGCGCCGGAGTCGGATTCTCGGTGATGTCGACCGTCGTTTGTCCGGTGGTTATCGAGTACGCCGAGGGACACGTGCCGCTCGCAACGCCGTTGCTTGGGGCGGCGGTTTCTGCTTGACCGGCTTGACTCGTCCACGAGTTATTGATGACGATCGTGTAGGCGCCTTGCGGAAGCGCGTTGATTTCGTAGCTGCCGTCCATCCCGGTTACGCCGCTGTTGATCGTTTGGCCGCCGGTCTGCGCTAAGATCTCCGCATTCACGACCGGGACCGGCGAACTCGACGGCAGCGCGAGTACGACCGTACCGGCGAACCAGCCCGACGGATACGCCGAGCCGACGATGACCGGCCTCATTATCCATTTGCCGCTCTTGCCGGCTTCATGAATCGATTCGGCCGCATTGAAGTCCAAGAGGATGCTATACGTTTGACCGCCGACGGCGTTCAAACCGATATTCACTTTCAGGCCGGACGTGCCCGGACCGTTGCCGCCATCGATGTCGGTGTCGCCGAACTTCGCCCCATCCGGACCGGTTGCGCTTGGAATCTTGAGCGGGTGAACGGATCCATCCGACAGGGTCACGCTATTGTTGTCCGGTTGTGACGTGTCGAGTATCATCCGCGCTTGCTGATAATTGCCGGCTGGAATTGCGGCCGTTCCAAGCTGAATTCCCGGAGGTTTCTGATACTTGAGGAGATCGATCGCCAGCGACGGCGAGAACGATTGAATCGTCTGCTTGCCGTTCGTACCAACGAGCTGGATCTCTTTAATGGTAACGGTTACGGCCGTGACGGTGAGATCGCTCATGCGGAACGGCGCGTCGACCATTGAGATTCGGACCGTCGATTGGCCCGAGCTTGGAGCGCCGGGAGCCATGCTCCCGTTTGAACCGCCGCCGCCACCGCCACACCCGGCCAGGGCGAATGCGAGAGCCGCTAGAGCGATGAAGCCGCGTGAAAGTCTATCCATGGTGCGCCTCAGTAAATTAACGATGCCCCTCGATTCCATCGGAGCGGAAGTCCTTGGACTAGCAGTATTCCCTACGACGGGCACAACCTAATCCCGGCGGCGGGCGCCCCTCCGCGCCGTCGAGCGGAGCGAGAATCCGATCCGCGACGAAACTCGCACCCAACATTCGTCGACGCATCGCCGGATTTTTGGGCGCATAATTCGAGCATGAGAGTAGCATCATTAGGCGCCGCCATTGTGGCCGCGCTGATTTTCACCTCATGCAGTGCGCCCGAAACGCACCGCGTGCCGCCGGTTACCGCCAAAGTCGGCGCGGCCCAGCCCATAACGGCGCTTCCTGAGGGAAGCCCGGCACTGCTGCCGCCCATTCCAAGCGGCAACGAGGTGCACGTCAACCTCGTTCTGGTCGACAAGACGCTGGAAATCGCGCCCGGTATCAGGTACAAG
>JBPYDW010000314.1:0-4470 GCA_051986335.1 Vulcanimicrobiaceae bacterium
CTCACCGCGCTGACGGCGCTGCTAACGTGCGTGAGCGTTGCGCGCGCCGATACGACCGTTACCTTCGTCTTCGACGGCACGACGCTGCACGCGTCGCACCTCCAAACCGTCGACGGTGCGCAAACGATCGCGGTCAACGACCCGGGCTTGGTGCAATTACTCACGCTCGTCGGTACGGCGATGACGTGGCGTCCGGGCGAACGTTACGTGCTGTTCACGACCGCGCAACCCCAGGTGATCAGTTTTTCGGTCGGCGACCGGCGCTACGACGTCGGGCCGCTTTCGGCGCAGGCGAGCGTTGCTCCGTATATGCGCGGAAATACCGTCTTCGTGCCGCTTGAAGAACTCTTGCGCGCGCTTTCATTGGCGCAAAAGCCGGACGGAGGCGTTGTCGTGCTGCAGCCGCAGCTGACGTCGATCGACGTTCGCCCCGCTGCCGGCGGAACGCAATTGCTGGCGCGGGCGGGCATTCCGCTGCGTCCTCGCCAGATCGCACAATCGCCGGACCGGGTCGTGTATGAGTTCGACGGCGTCGGCACAACGCTGGAGCGCACCCAGAACGTCAGCGCACCGGGCGTACGTGCGGTGGAGGTCGCTCAGAGCGGTAGTGCGCGCGATCCAATTACGACGATGACGGTCGATGTCGTTGCCGGGAATTGGCAGACTGCTACCGGTACCGATGACGGCCGGGATTTCTCCCTGACGCTCACCCAGTCAGGGACCGTTACGAGTCCCGTCGGGCAAGCATCGCCCGCCGCGCCGGGCGTCGCTCCGCAACCTGCGGCGAGCGCCGCGGCGCCGAGTGGCGGGCAGGTTACGGCAGTGAACGAAGTTCCCGGTCCCGAGGGGTACCTCATCGACGTTACGGTCAACGGCAGCACGAGCTACGATTGGCATCGGCTGCGCGCGCCGGACAATCGGTTCTGGCTGGATTTGAGCGGAACGCAGTTGGCGATGCCGCCGCGCGACGACGCCGGGAACGATCCGGTGAGCGGCGTTCGCGTGCGACAGATCGATCCCAACACGGTGCGGATCGCGCTCTCGCTAACCGGCCCCAAGGTGATCGACGTTACCGCCACACCGACGGGTTTGCGTATTCTCGTCCACCCCGAAGATGGCGACGATTATTCGCTTGCGCGCAGCGGTAGCGGCAGCGTGGGCGCGGCCGTGGTCGCGCAGCAGTTGCCGCCGGGAGCGGAAGTGACGCCGGCGCCCTCTACGGAAGCGTGGAAATTCGCGCCGCAACAACCGGCCTATGTCGCGCCGAATCCACGGCTCATCGTCATCGATCCCGGACATGGCGGCAGCGATCCCGGCTCGATGCGCGGCGGTCTGCGCGAGGCGACGCTCACCCTCGATATGGCGGAACGACTTCGTGACATCTTGGTAGCACGTGGCTGGCAGGTGAAGCTGACGCGAACCGGTGACGACGATGTCTACGGCGCTTTTGCCAGCGCGCACGCCGAACTTCAAGCGCGCGACGACGTCGCCAACAAACGCGGCGCGCGAATGCTGATCAGCATTCACGTCAACAGCTACATGAATTCCGGGCCCAACGGTACGACGAGCTACTATTCGAAGGAGCTCGACGTGCCGCTGGCGCGAGCGGTGCAGCGTGCGGTCGTGGCGCAGGCGGGGACTACCGACGACGGCATCGTCAAGAGCCACCTGTACGTCACGTTGCACGCCAATATGCCCGCAGTGCTCATCGAGACCGCGTTCCTCAGCAATCCGGACGATTACTCGCGCTTGAGCTCGGCGGATTGGAGGCAAAAGGTCGCGAAGGCGATCGCCGACGGAATTGCCGACTACGCCGGCAGCCCGCCGGCGGCGACCTCGAGCCAAGATACCACCGATCAATGATCGGGCTCTTCGATTCGGGACTTGGCGGCCTCACCGTGGTGCGCCGGATACGCGAGTTGTTGCCGCATCACGATCAAGTATTCTTATCGGATCAAGCGCACGTACCGTATGGAGACCGTACCGCGAGCGAGATACTGCGTTTGGCCACGCAGAATCTGCGCTGGCTCGAAATGCAGCAGGTTGCCGCCATCGTCATGGCCTGCAACACGTCGTGTTCGATTGCCGAAGAGCGCGGCTATCCGCGGCTGTCGGTGCCGGTGCTCGATCTCATCGATTCGGCAGCGATCTCGGTGCGCGACGCCGGCTTCCGCAAGATCGGCGTGGTCGCGACCGCAGCAACCGTTCGCACCGGTGCGTATACACGCAAAATCCGCGCGTTGCTGCCGGACGCGCGGGTCAGCGAAGTTGCCGCGCCTGCCCTCGTGCCGTTGGTGGAGTCGGGAGAGATCGACGGAGACGTGCCGCGCCGGGCCGTAGCCGATGTCTGCGCCGGGCTTCCGCGCGACCTCGATGCCGTGCTGCTGGCGTGCACCCACTACCCGATATTGGATCCACACTTCGCCGCCGTGCTTGGCGCCGGCGTCGCCCGAGTAGATCCGGCCATAGAACAGGCCGGCCGTGCCGCCGCGCTGGTAGCAGCACGCGGAATTCCCCCGGGCAGCGGCCGGGTTCGTTACGTTACGACCGGTCCGGTGGATGCGTTCCACCGCAACGTAGCGGCGATTATGGCGCACGAGCCCCTGTGCGAAGCAATCGCTGACATGTGACGACGGCGGCCTACCAGGCTGCGCTAGAAACTCGCGACGTGGAAGATGCGGAAGAAGATCGCGACCGAAAACGCGCCCAGCGCGCAGCCGGCAACGACCTGTGCTATCGAATGAGCTTTCAAGTACACGCGCGCCCAGCAGACCATTGGAATCAAGACCAGAAACGGCAGCGGTTGCCAGCGGTAGAGAACGCTCAACGCGACCAGCGGCGCGGTGATTCCCAGCGCGTGCGTGCTGATTTTCCAATAGCGGGTGATGTACTGAACGACGATGGTCGCAAAGGTGTATCCGCCCATGGCGGCGACGATGAGTTTGGGCGCGTGCGTCAACCACAGCGCCAGCGTGCCGATGAGATAGAAGACCACGAACGCCCCGAAGACCGCCTCGCGCTCGTGGCGCACCGACATATCCAAATCCGAGACCCGGTCGGTGGCGTAGAGCCAAAACACGTACAGCATCGGCCCTATCGAGGTGAAGGTGGTCGTGAGAAAGAGCAGGCGCCAGAAGCCGCCGGTGTCGTGCGTGCTGGCGTTTGCCAAAATTACGAAAAGCGCCAGCGCGGTGAGGAATGGATTGAAGACCGTCGAAAGAGCGCGCGCCAAGTCACGCCAAACGCGGCGATTTTTAATCGGGGCAACCGGCGCTAGCGGCTCGAGCACATCGGGGCACTAGGCCCGGCAGGCGCTCCATTCCTGCCTCGCGCAGGCGTCCGTGCTTGCGCTCGGCCCGTTAGAGAGAATGCGACATCACCAGAGAAAGACGGGTTTCATGATCCTGGAACAGATTTCGGCTCCTGGCGACGTGAAGCGTTTGTCCCGCGCCAATATCGACGTGCTGGCCCGCGAGATACGCGACACGCTGGTCGCGACGTGCGCCCGCAACGGCGGTCATCTCGCGCCGAATCTCGGCGTCGTCGAACTCACGCTGGCGCTGCACCGGGTCTTGGATCTGCCGCCCGACTGCATCGTTTGGGACGTCAGCCATCAGTCGTACGTCCACAAGCTGCTGACCGGACGCCACGATCGCTTTCACACGCTGCGTAAGGGCGGCGGTCTCTCCGGATTCGCGATGCGGTCGGAATCGCCGTACGACGTTTTCGGAGCGGGTCATGCGTCCACGTCGGTGTCGGCGGCGCTCGGGATGGCGATCGCTCGCGACCTGCGACGCGAAGACCGAACGATCGTAGCGGTGCTGGGCGATGGCGCGCTTACCGGCGGACTCGCGTACGAAGCGCTCAACAACGCCGGCCAGATGAAGACGAACTTCATCGTCGTGCTCAACGACAACGAGATGTCGATCGCGCCCAACGTCGGCTCGATCGCCGCATATCTGTCGGTACTGCGCAGCAAGCCGCTGGCGAACCTTGCCCGTCAGCGGGCCAGGGGCGTACTCGGTCATCTCCCGTTCGGCGAAACCGCGAAGAAGGCGCTGACTTCGGCCGAGGTCGCGGCGATGCGCTTTGTCGCTCCATCGGAAAAGGCGGCCGTCATCTTCGAGGAACTCGGCTTTCGCTACATGGGTCCTTTCGATGGTCACAACTTCGACAGCCTCGTCGAAGCGCTCGCGACCGCGAAGCATTTTGCCGGGCCGGTGTTGCTGCACGTTCGCACGGTAAAAGGAAAGGGCTACGAGCCCGCCGAGCACGACTCGCGCACGTTTCACGGTATCGGCGCGTTTGCCGTCGACGGCCAATCGGCGCCGCCGAAGTCGAGTGCGCGGACGTTTTCGGATGCGTTCGCTGCGGCGATGAACGCCGTTGCCGAGAAGGACCCGCGGGTCGTCGGCATCACCGCGGCGATGCCCGACGGTACGAAGCTGTCGGCGTTCGCCAAGCGCTTTC
>JBPYDW010000315.1:0-10751 GCA_051986335.1 Vulcanimicrobiaceae bacterium
TCGACTTTCGTCACGCGCTGATCGTGCTTACCACCAACCTGGACGGCGACGACTTCGCACTCGCGCTGCGACCGGAGTTGCTCAATCGCATCGACGACATCGTCGCATTTTCGGAGCTCGGCTTACCCGAGATCGAGCGCATCGTCACGATTCACGTCGAGGGTCTAGCGGCACGCCTGGGCGCGCGCGACGTCAAGCTGCGGCTCTCCGAACCGGCACTACGGCGCTTGGCCGAAGCGTCGATGGCCGCGGGCAGCGGCGCGCGCTACGTGCATCGCACTGTCGCGCGCGAAGTCTCCACGCCCTTGTCAACCGCGATACTGCGCGGCGAACTCGGCGCCGGCAGCACGGCGGAAGTCGACGTCGACGGCGACAATCTCGTAGTAAAAGCCGCCTAGCACGCGCTCCCGTAGCCGCAAGGGCACTCATGCTCGGGACGCGCGCATTTTTCCATCCATGAAAAAATGCTACTCACTTCGCGCTCGCTCTCGCCACCCATGGCTTCACTCGCGCCTCAGATGCCCTCGCTTAGAGTTCCCTCGCCGCTACGTGGGCGCTAGCGTAGCGTGCGTTTGATCTGCGTTTCGATTTCGGACGGCGACATCTCGCCGACCGTGATGTTCGAGATGA
Source organism: Vulcanimicrobiaceae bacterium (assembly GCA_051986335.1). Lineage (GTDB taxonomy): Bacteria > Vulcanimicrobiota > Vulcanimicrobiia > Vulcanimicrobiales > Vulcanimicrobiaceae > JBPYDW01. The sequence goes on from JBPYDW010000315.1 coordinate 631, forward strand.
CGCCCTTGCGATCGATGAACACGTGAACGGGTAAGCCGTTCACGTTGTAGGCGTCGCGCAACGTTCCGGAATCGACAACCGCCGCGTAGCTGAGGTCGTGCTCTTTGCGAAAGGCTTGCGCCTTGGCCGCGTTCTCTTGCACGTCAACACCGATGACAACCAGACCATCGGACGCGTACTTCTTCTGCAATGCGTTCACCGACGGTGCTTCTTCATTGCACGGCGGGCACCAGCTGGCGAAGAAATTCAAATAGACCGGTTTGCCGCGTAGCGATGCGGACGAGAGCGTCCCTCCGCTTGAGGTCGGCTCGCTCCAGGCCGGCGCCGGCTTCCCCTGGGCGGGAGGACCCGCGAGCGCGGCCGCTGCGGCCGGCGCGCTCGTAGCCGTTGCTCTCTGGGTGGCGCAACCGCACAGGGCAACGAGGCAGGCGATCGATGCAGCGGCCGCCCCGCAACGCGCGTTCATCGTTGCAAGCTTCTGACGTTGGAAGCTGTTTTCATTGTCGAAAGCTCGGATAAGCGACTGCCTGCAAGTCGTGCCGCATTTGCTGCATCAACGCCTCGCCGTCAGCGAACGCTCGCTGCTCGCGAACGAAGCGGAAATCGCGTAGGGCCAGCTCGCAGCCGTAAATGGTCTGCTGGAAGTCGCGCAGCCATGCCTCCACCGTGCGCGCATTCGCGCCGAACGTCGGATTGGTTCCGATCGAGACCAGCGCGGCATGATCGCCGCCCTCGATGCGCGCGGTCGCCGCGTAGACTCCGTCCTTGGGCAACAGCTTGGCCGGCGGACGCACGTTGGCGGTAGGAAAACCCAGATCGTGACCGCGTCCGGCGCCGCGCTCGACGACGCCACGAATCTCATACGCGGCACCGAGCAGCTCGTCGGCGCGGGCCGTTTGGCCATCCGCGATCAACGCGCGGATGCGTGTCGACGAGATACGCTCGTTGGCATCGGCCAGGTTCTCAACGATATCGACGGTGACGCCCCGATTCGACAACGAGGCCGCGAGCAAGGACGCATCGCCGGCGCGCTTGTGACCGAAGCGAAAGGTACTGCCGACGACGACGCCGTGTACGCCCAATGCCGCGATCAAAACATCGTGCATGAACTGCTCTGGCGTGAGCTGCGCCACTCTTGCATCGAACGGGACCATGAAGCATTCCTCGACGGAAGCTGCCGCAAAGAGGCGCAAACGTTCGTCGGCAGTGGTGATCAACTCCGGCTCTTTGCCCGGGCGTAAGAACGCCGCGGGATGATTCTCAAAGGTGAGCACGCCGACGCGCCAGCCGGGCCGGCGCAGACCCCGTGCGCGTTCGACGAGCAGGCGATGACCGCGGTGCAATCCGTCGAAAAAACCTATGGTGAGAATCAGCGGCCGCGAACGGTCGCGTTCGAGCTCCCGATAGACCTTCACACGAATACCTTACGCGGTGCCAACAGCGCGCCGAGCGCCTCCCCGACGCCGACCAGCGTGCGCGAGTCATCGCGCACGAAAACGTGTTTTGCCGGGGCGCCGTGCGGCAACGGCACGACGCGCCCGGCGCGAAAATCCGCCGAGCCGCGCAGGTCTAGAACGATCGTTGGGAACGGAATGATGTGCTCCGGGCCGATGAGCGCCTCCGAGGGATCGTGAGCGATCTGTTCCAGCGTGCGCGCCTCGAACAGCACAAACGGTCCCGATGCCTCTCGCACCAGCGCGCCCATGTGCGCCGGTACGCCGATGCTCTGGCCGAGTTGCTCGCACAACGAGCGCACGTAGGTGCCCTCGCTGCAATCGATACGCACTCTGGGCGCAGCACTCGACCAATCGTCTCCCAAGACGTCGAGTGCGTAGATGGTAACGGTACGCGCCTTGCGATCAACGGTCTTGCCCTCGCGGGCCAGTTCGTAAAGCCGTTTGCCGCCGTGGTGCACCGCCGAAAACATCGGCGGCAGTTGCTCGATGCGGCCGATGAAGTGCGGAATTGCATCTCGCAGCCGGCGTTGCCAGTCCTTCGGAGGCGGCGCCTCCTCCGTTGTGTCTCCGAGCGCATCGGCCGTGGTTGTGGATCGGCCCAAGACCAGCGTGCATACGTACGCTTTGCGCTGATCCTCCAGCAACGATATCAGGCGCGTCGCTTTTCCGATCGCTACCGGCAGCACGCCGGCCGCTTGCGGATCCAGCGTCCCTAAATGTCCCGCTGCTATCCGGCGATTGCCCGCATACGTACCGTAGATGCGACGGATGCGCGAAACGACGTGTGCCGACGACGGTCCCGCGGGCTTGAAGACATTAACGAATCCGAGCACGGCGGCGACGCGCGCTGGCGCTACAGACCTTCAGCAACCAATGCTGCCTCGACCGAGGCGAACGCACCGTCGAGAGCGCCGACGTAGGTCAGACCCGACGCACGGAAATGGCCGCCGCCGCCCAAACGCGCGGCTGCTGCCTGAACGTTCACCCGACCGTTAGAGCGCAGGCTCACGCGGATCTCACCGTCAAACGCCTTGAAAAGCGCAGATACCTCGACGCCCTCGATCGAACGCAAATGGTTGACGATCTCTTCGGTGTCCTCGCCGTCGGCGCCGGCTTGGGTGAGCATCAGCTCGTCAACGTACGAATAGCAGTAACGGCCGTCCCGTTCGACGCGCATAACGCTGAGCGCGCTGCCCAGGAGCTTGAGTGCGGCTTCGCGCTTATTGGCAAAAATCGCTTCGGTGATGAGTTCTTTGTCGGCGCCGATCCGCATCAGCTCGGCCGACAGTTCCAGGACCTCGGGCGTCGTGTTGCTATGCATGAAGCCGCCGGTATCGGTCATTATCGTCGTCAGGATGCAGGTCGCGATCTCCTGATCGATCTCCACGCCGAGACCGCGCAGGAGGTGCATCACCGCCGTTCCGGTCGAGCACTCGTGCTCCAAGACGTAGTTGAACGCGCCGAAGCGCGAGTTGCCCAAGTGGTGGTCGATGTCCAGGATGTTGCGCCGATCGATCGCCGGCAAGCGTTCGCCCGCGCGCGCCGTGTCGCTCATGTCGCAGAACACCCAAAGCGCATCGGCTGGAAGATCCGCGGGAATCTCGTTCGTTACGTATCGCGAATCGGGAAGGAACCGCAAGTTGCGCGGCACCTGATCCTGCTGGAAGTAATGCACGCGCTTGCCCTGGCGGCGCAATGCGAGACCGAGTGCTAAACCGGCGCCCAACGTGTCGCCGTCCGGACGCACGTGGCTAACCATGACGAAGGCGCGGCGACGGCGCAGTTCGTCGACGACTTCCTGAGTCGTCGATGAGGCCGTTTGTTCGATCACGCGGATTCCTCGCCGGCGCGCGCCCCGGCCAGCCGGTCCGCATCCTCGCGCAACGCTTTGGCCAGCGCAATCGCACGTTCCGACGAGCGATCTTCGACGAAGATGAGCTCCGGCGTATTGCGCAGATCGATGCGGTGCCCGAGTTCGCCGCGCAGAAACTTTGAGGCGTGCTCCAGCGCTTCCAGCGACTGGCGCGCAACGTGGCGATCGCCGATCACCGACACGTATACCTTGCAGTGGCGCAGATCGTCGGCAACTTCGGCGCGCGTCACCGTGACGAAGCCCAGACGAGGGTCGCGCAATTCCTGCGAGATCAGCGTCCCCAGAATACGCTGTACCTCGTGATCGATCTTGGCCCGACGCTCTTTACGCATTTACTAATTCGGCGGCGATCTGCTCGACCGTATAGGCCTCGATCACGTCGCCCTCCTTGAGGTCTTGGAAGCGTGCCACTTGGATACCGCACTCGAAGCCTTCCGAAACTTCGCGTACGTCGTCCTTGACCCGGCGCAGGCTCTCCATCTCGCCGGTGAACACGACTGCCGCGTCGCGTAGGACGCGCACCTTGGCATTGCGCGTGACCTTTCCGTCCTTGACGTAGCAACCCGCGATGGTCCCCACCTTGCTAACCTTAAAGATCTTGCGTACTTCCGCATGACCGAGCACGGTTTCGCGCTCGACCGGCGCAAGCATGCCGCGCATGGCGTTCTTCAAGTCGTCTTCGATGTTGTAGATGACCTGGTAGAAGCGCAGGTCGACTCCCTCGTTCTCCGCCAGACGCTTGACCGTCTCATCGGGTCGAATGTTGAAGCCGATGAGAACTGCGCCCGAGGCGCTGGCAAGGTTGACGTCGTTGGGTGAGATTGCGCCGACGCCGCCATAGATGACGCGAATGTCCACTTCCTCGTTGGAGAGCGACTCCATACGCGGGCGCAGCGCCTCCAGCGATCCCTGCCCGTCGGCCTTTACCACGATGTTGAGGGTCTTCTTTCCCTCCGTCGGCATCGACATGAAGGTCTCGAGCGATACCTTCTGCGCACCGGTGGCCCCAATGCGCACGTCGCGACGGCGGGAGCTGCGCTTCTCGGCAGTCTCGCGCGCCACGCGCTCGTCGCTTACAACCATCAGCGTGTCGCCGGCGCTGGGAACGTCGGAGAGCCCCATCACCTCGACCGGAATTGAGGGGCCGGCCTTCTTGACTTGTTTCCCTTTGTCGTCGATCAACGCGCGCACTTTTCCGAACGTGCCGCCGACAACGACGATGTCGCCGGAGCGCAGCGTGCCGTTCTGCACCAGCACCGTCGCAACCGCGCCGCGACCTCTCGAAAGCGCAGACTCGATAACGACACCGGTAGCGCGGCGATTCTTGTTCGCCTTTAAATCTTGAATGTCGGCTTCGAGCAGCACGGTCTCGAGCAATTTCTCGAGTCCGTCGCCGGTCTTGGCCGAGACCGGAACCATCTCGACCGTGCCACCCCAATCGACCGCTTGCAACCCTTCTTCCGCGAGTTGCTGCTTGACGCGCTCCGGCTGCGCGTCCGGTTTATCCATTTTGTTGACGGCAACGACGATCGGCATCTTTGCCGCCTGAGCGTGACTGATCGCCTCGCGCGTCTGCGGCATGACGCCGTCATCGGCGGCAACGACCAGCACGGCGACGTCGGCAACTTTCGCGCCGCGCGCCCGCATGGCGGTGAACGCTTCGTGACCGGGCGTGTCGATGAACGTGATCTTGCGATCGCTCTGCTCGACCGTATATGCGCCGATCTTCTGGGTGATTCCACCGGCTTCGCCGGCGGCGACGTTGGCACTGCGAATCTTGTCCAGTAGCGAGGTCTTGCCGTGGTCGACGTGTCCCAGTACGGTAACGACCGGCGGCCGCGGCGCCATCAGCTCGGGCTTGTCCTCTTCCTGCTCGACGGTGACTTCTTCGCCCGCTTCTTTAACGACCGCGTTGAAACCGAACTTCTTGGCAACCTGCGTCGCGATGTCGCTGGAGATGTTTTGGTTGATCGTCGCCATCGTACCGATCTTGATGAGTTCGGTAATGACGTCTTTGACCGGAACGATCATCGACGTAGCGAGTTCCTGAACCGTCAGCAAGTCCGGAATCTCGATGGTTTCGAGCTGCCGCGGCGGCGCAGCGGCAACGGTCTCCGCCTTCTTCTTGCGCTGCCGTTCCTTTTCGAGCAGCGATTCTTTTTCACGATCCTTTTTAGAGAGCGCCTTTTCGTCGCGTTCGCGCACCCGCTCGCCGGGGCGGCTCCCCGACGACGGCGTCGGTGCATCGGTAGCGGCGACTCCGGGCCGCGGTCCCATCGGTCGCTGACCGGGACCGAGCGGACGGAATGGGCCATTGCCGGCGCTGCGGCGCGCCGGCGGAACTCCCTGTCCCGGCCGTGCGGCCTGGGGGGGAGGCGTCAGCGGCGCTTTACCGCCTTGTCCCGGCAACACCTGACCCGGGCGCGGCGCAACACCGGGACGTCCAGGGACGCCGGTCGCGGGGCCCGGCGACGCCGAAGCACTCGTCGTCGGCGGCGGTGGTCGCCGCGCGATCGAAGATTGGCCGCTTGGAACCGGCCGCAGCTGCGGGATCGGCTGATCCGGAGCTCGCGGCGGCGCCGGGCGGCGCACCGGCGGTGCCGGCGGTGCGGCGGCTGCCTCGGTTTCTACAACGGGCGTCGCTGGTTTAAGCGGCTTGCGAACGGCTGGGCGAGTCGAGGTGGTAGAGACCGGCTTCAGCCGGGAGATGGGCGGCGGCGCGGGAGTTGCGGGCTTGGGTGCAGGCTCCGCTGGTGCGGCAACGGCAACGGCGGCCGGCGCAGCCTCCTTCTTGGCAGCCGGCTTAGCAGCGGGCTTGATTAGCACGCTGCGTACGAGATCCGCGATCGGCTCCGGAACGACGCTGAGCTGGTTCTTTGCTTCGAAAACGCCAGCGCCCAAACGCTCGTTGAAGAGCGCGATCAACTCTTTAGACGAAAGCCCGACTTCCTTGGCGAGCTCGAATATCCGTACTTTGCCGGTTGCCAAACAATCTTCTCCCCGCGAGTCACCGTCCCGCGGGGGACCGGCGCCGCGCTTACACTTTCAAGTCGTATTCCGCCCGCACGCGGAACACTTTGCAAACCGCCCCATAGGCGCGCCTACGAAGCATGGTCGTTCTTATTCATCGTTCATTGTGATCATGGTGCGGAATCACTCTTAAACCCGTATTCGCCGGCAGAGGATGCAAGCCCCGGGTAGCGCCTGTTCTTGGCGGCGCGCACCGCGCATTCGCGCGAACAGAGGTACGCACCCCTTCCCGGCTGGCGCCGGCCGCCCGGCGTATCGGCTTGCCAGGCCCCAGCGCGCCGCACGAAGCGGACTAACGTTGCCTGCGGGTGCCGCTGCCGGCACCCGACGCACGTTCGATAGGGAACGGTCAGCTTTCGCTTTCCTCGCTTCCCAAACGCTCGCGCCGGAACTCCTCGAGCTTGCGAATCAAGTCCGCATCGATGGCGACCTCTTCTTCGATACTCTCGTCCTCGGAGACCGCCACTTCTTCGAGCCCTTCGACCACTTCGGCGGTTCGCTCGGCGCGCTCGGCGAGGTAACGCTCGCGGGCTTCGTCCGCTTCCGATTCCGCAGCGATGTCGAGCCTCCATCCGGTCAGCCGGGCCGCTAATCGAACGTTTTGTCCGTCGCGCCCGATCGCCAGCGAAAGCTGGTAATCAGGTACGACCACCAGCGCCACACCGTCGTCCTCAAAGAGTTCGACCGAAACGACTTTTGCCGGCGCCAACGCGTTCATGATGAACGTCTGCAAGTCATCGTCCCAGCGGATGACGTCGATCTTCTCGCCGCGCAAGTTGTCGGAAACGTTGGCGATGCGGCTGGACTTAGGTCCCAAGCACGCGCCGATCGGATCGACTTCGGCGCGCAGGCTGCGCACCGCGACCTTCGAGCGACTGCCGGGATCGCGCGCGATCGCCATGATCTCGACGATGCCGTCGGCAATCTCCGGAACCTCGAGCTCGAGCAGCCGTTGGACGAGACCTTCGGAGGCGCGCGAGAGCACCACTTGCGGGCCTTTGGGCGACTTGCGTACGTCGAGCACGTAGGCGCGAATGAAATCGCTGATGCGGAACATCTCGCCCGGTACTTGCTCCGACAGCGGCAGGATCGCTTCGTCCTTGCCTTCGAGCATCACGAACATGTTGCGTTGCTCGAAGCGCTGCACGCTGCCGGTGACGAGATCGTTCAACTTGCGTGCGTACTTATTGTAAACGGTATCGCGCTCGGCCTCACGAATCCGTTGCACGATGACCTGCTTGGCGGTCTGTGCCGCGATGCGCCCGAAGTCTTTCGGCGTAACCTCTTCGTCGAAGAAGTCGCCGGCCTGGTACGGCGCACCGGCTTTCTTTACCGAGATCTCGAGTTTCGGGTCGGTCACCTCATCGACGACCGTGCGCCGATGGAACACTCTGTAGTCGCCGGTCTGCCGGTCGACGGTTACCAGCGCGTTCGCTTCCGACCCGAAGTGCCGCTTGTACGCCGTGAGCAACGCCGCCTCGAGCGCCTCGATGAGCATCTCGAATGGGATGTTACGCTCTTTCGCAATATAGCGTAGAACGTCAATGAGTTTCTCGTCGCTTACCGTTTCAGCCATGTTGTTTCCGTTCACGTTTGTCGCGCTGCAGGTCAGCGCGAGGATCGTATTCTAGATTCGCCGATTTGATCGTCGCCAGCGGCAGCGGTAGATCGCCGCTCGGGAGCTCGAGCACCACGTTCGTACCCACGACGCCGCGCAGTACCCCACGATGCGTCTTTCGCCCGTCGATCGTAAGCGTCGTCACGACCCGCACCGGCTTTCCGGCGAACCGCTCGTAATCTTGCGGCTTGGTCAGCGGGCGCTCCAGACCGGCCGACTCGACCTCAAGCATGTACGGATGATCGAAGGCGTCGAGTTGCGCATTGATGCGCGACGCGACGCGTTCGCACAAACCAACTGCAACGCCGCCAGGGCGGTCGATCGTTACCGACAGTTTCGTCGTGTGGCCTTGGCGGCGCGACGCGAAACCGACGATCTCGATCTCGGAGAAGTTTGCGTCGTGTTCGATCTCGTCGATCACCCGTTCGAACGCCTCGACCAAATTCGACAAACTCGCCTCCAGCGGGGTTGCTCCCCGAAGAACACAGAAGCGCGGGACCTGCCCACGCTCCATCGACTGACCTCCGCCAGGATACACGAAGCCGCGTCTTAACGCAAGTATTGCCGTAGCTTTAAGCGCAGCGGCGTCCTGCCTGCTCGCTGCCGCTGCCCTGCTATACAGTACGGGCCGCACCCCCACGTGGGATGCGGCCCCTGCCGTTGATCTCTAGTCCGATTTAGTTGCGATATTCATGCGCCATCGGGTTCTCGTCCGATCTACGCGAGCGATTTATCGCTCCTTGGCGGCGCGTCTATCGCGGGCTGCATAGCCCGGTGGATCCAACGAATCCACTCGCCCTCCTGTACTGAATGTCACGGGCTAATTTTACTGCGTGAAACATCGCTTCGCAAGGGCCAAGCAACGCGCCACTCGTGCGAGCAGGCAACAGCTCCTAAGGCGAGCTGGGCGGAGTGAACGGCGTTAGATTTCGCTCGCTGCACATATATGTTGCATTCGGTTCGACGATCGGTTCCTGGCCTGCCTCACCTGTGGATAACACACCGTGCGCGTGCGTTCCGCCGATCGTTATTTGCGTTCCGTTGGCGCCGCTGGCGGGATTGTCGACGGGCGGCTCCGGCCAGCGCACCAACCAGCCGGAGCAAGTTGTGAATGGCCCGCTGCGATGCACGTCGGTAACCCACATCTTCGTGCGCGCCTCCGTACCGGTTCCGACGGTCTGGTAAATGTACTTGGTTCGGGCAACGACCTCGGGCGGCGGCGTGGGTTCCAGCTTTCCCGTCAGCGCTCCCAGACCCGGCGTGTAGCGCTTGTAGGTCGGATTGGCGGGACCGGTTGGGATCAGCCCCTGCAGCTTGGCGTTGATCTTCTCGCTGAGCGAGTGACCGTGACCGGGAGTCGGCCGGGCGGTGGGCTTAGGGCTCGGTGCCACGCTGATCGGTCGCGGAGGACCGGGAGCTTTGCTGGTGGCGGTGCCCGGCCGGGGCCCGGGAGACGTCACCCCTTTCGGCCCGGGCGATGGCGCGGTCCCCGGCGCCTTCGCCGGATTGGGGCCGGTCGTTGGGCTAGGGCTGGGTACGCCGGTCACCTTGGCCGGCGGCGCGGTCGCTTTAGGACCCGGCGGCGCGGTCGCAACCGCCGCGCTCGTCGCACGCGCAACTACCGGTTGCGGCTTGGGCGAAGCGGTGACCGCGGGCGCGGGGGGCGCCGTGGCCGGCGCTTTGGTGGGCGCAACGGTTGGCCGCGGGCGGGGCGACGGCGCTTGCGTCGGCGCACTGGTCGGCGCCGGAGTCGGAGCGGCCGTCGGCGGCACCTGGGTCGCGACCGCAACCGCGGCTGCACTCGGAACGCTGGTCGGCACGGCCGGCACCTGCAGCGCCGGCGATGGCTCGACCACCGGTTGGGTCGGCTGCGGATTGGGCTGCACAGAGGCTTGCGGTATCGGCGGCGGGTTGGGCGTTCCGTTGGGCACGTTCCGCGCCAGCTCGTGACGGTTCTGAGGGAGTTGCTGAGCGGCCGGTTGGGAAACGGCGGCGTGGCGCAGCGGCGCGATCAAAGGCGCATTCGGCTGCGGCGGCACGGCGCTCGGCACGGCAACGCTGAGCGACGTTATCCCGGCGCGCTGAGAAACGGTGATGATCTCACCCCCGGCGGTTGACTCGGTCGCGCCCTCTTCCGACGACG
>JBPYDW010000316.1:0-2719 GCA_051986335.1 Vulcanimicrobiaceae bacterium
GCGTCGATCAGCGAGTCTTTGCTGACCATCGTCCAATTCGCACCGCCGTCATCGGAGCGCCAAAGTATGCCCTCCTTCGATTCGATCAAGGCGTAGACGCGGTTGCCTGCGCTCGGCGCAACCGCGAGACCGATGCGACCCATTGGCGAGGCCGGGAGCCCATGACCCTCGAGCTTCGTCCAGGTTTCTCCGCCGTCGGTCGACTTGTAGATGCCATCCTCGGCGCCGCCGCTCACAAAGGTCCAGGGGCGGCGCTGAAACTTCCAAATGCCCGCATAGATGACGTTGGGGCTTTGCGCGTTCATGGCAAGATCGGAGACGCCGCTCTCCGGCCCGACGTAGAGCGTCTGCTTCCACGTCCTGCCCCCGTCGTCGGTCACGTATACGCCTCGGTCCGGACTGTCGGCGAATACGTCGCCAAGCGCACCGACGATCACGCGGTTGTGATTGCGAGGATCGATCAGAATGCGGGAGATGTATTTCGTAGCACGCAGGCCGACGTTCGTCCAGGTGTCGCCGCCGTCGGTAGTCTTGTAGACGCCGTCGCCGTAACTCACGTCGTTGCGCGGGTTGGCTTCACCCGTTCCTACCCAAACGGTCTTGTTGTCTGTCTGATCGATCGTCACGGCGCCAATCGAAGCCACCGCTTCCTTTTCGAAGACCGGATCCCACGTTTGGCCGGAGTTCGCCGATTTCCAAACGCCGCCGCCGGCGGCGCCGAGGTAGTAGAGCTTCGGATCCGTTGCCGATCCTGCAACCGCCGAAACGCGTCCGCCCGAGCCGGCCGGCCCAATCTCGCGCCAGCTCATATTGCCCCAAGCCGGCCCCGGGCTTGGTGTCGGCGATGGTGAGGCCGTAGTGACGGGTTTGGCCGGCGCCGGCGACGGCGGAAGCGGTGAAGACGTAGGATCGACTGAAACCAGCACGGACAGTAGCAGGGCGTGCGCAAACAACTCCAACAAGAAATCCTCCTCGATTAGGCTCTAAGGGGCACGCGTTGCGCAACTCCTGCGCGCTGCTATCAAAGAAGTATCAAAGCTCTGCGTCAATGCGATGCAGCATTCGCGTTGTGCGCTCGGTACATCGGCACGTTGACGTGAATCGCATACCATTGAGCCCATGCGATCATGCCGCATATCACGACCAAGAGGATCACAACGATCGAAAGCGCTCGGCCGCGATACCGAGCTTTTCCTGGCGACCCTCCCCCGGAAGGCGACTCCGAAGTGCGGCGCGAACCCACCGGGCCCATATGCGGAGGACCATCGCCAGGCTCCTGGCGACAGCCATCTTGCTGTGTGCGTCAGAGTTCACGACGGTTGCCCCCGCGTCTGCGGCTGGCAGCATCGTCCCCGCGACTCCGGTTGCCATCTCCGTCTACGCAAGCGTCCTGCGGCACATCAATCCGCAGATGCCGGGGTGGCAGAGCCGCGATCTCGCGCGCCGCGTGCTCGTCAATGCCGAGCGTTGGCGCATCGACGCGAACATGCTCATCGCGATCGTCGCGGTCGAATCGAGCTGGCACACTCACGCCGTCTCTTCCGCCGGGGCGATCGGACTCGGGCAGCTAATGCCGGGAACCGCCGCGCTGCTTGGCGTCAACCCGCACGACCCTAAACAGAATCTTTCGGGTGCCGCGCGTTACTTGCGCGGGCTCATCAAGCGCTTCGGGCCGAGCCACTATAGTGAAATCTTCGCTGCGTATAACGCGGGACCCAAAGCCGTCAGCGAGTACGGTGGAATCCCGCCGTACGAGGAGACACAGACCTACGTCGTGCGCGTGCTCGAGACGTGGGCCCGCCTCACCAAGAGCGTTCACCTGCCGGCCAGCGCCTTCGCCGCGGTGCTACCGGCTCACGATCTCGACATCGACTACTGGCTCGACGCCAACAACCCGCAGTAGTCTAGAGCCCGTTCAAGATCGCTTCAACCGCGCGGGCGAGCCCGCCCGGCCCCTCCACCTTAAGCGGAACCGCACCGGCGTTTCGAGCGGCTTCAACGTCGCTTTCGCGGTCCCCGACAACGACGCAGGAAGCCGGATCGACGCCGAGTGCCCGCGCCGCGTCGAGGATTAGCTTGGGTTTGGGCTTGCGGCATTCGCAGCGGTCCTCGGGCGCGTGGGGACAGACGAAGAACCCTGCAAACGGACCGAGCAGCTCGTCGATGCGCCGGTTCACCGCATCGACTTGTTCCGCCGTGATGAAACCGCGTCCGATTCCGCTTTGATTGCTGACGACTGCGAGGCGTAAACCCGCGGCTCGAAGGCGGTCCAGCAGCACGCGCGCGTCCGGCGCCGGTTGCACGCGATCGGGGTCGCCGTTAAACGGTACGTCGACGACGATCGTTTCGTCGCGATCGAACAACACCGCGCACACCACCTTCGACTTCGCTTAGGGTGACGCAGGCACGTAGACTTCGGCGCCTTGTTCGCGGAACTCGCGCGATTTTTCGGCCATGCCGCGTTCGGCGTATTCGCGAACCTCCTGGGTTATCTTCATCGAACAGAAGTGCGGACCGCACATCGAACAAAAGTGCGCGACCTTCGCACCGGGCGCCGGCAACGTTTCGTCGTGAAACTCGCGCGCGGTTTCGGGATCGAGCGAAAGATTGAACTGGTCTTCCCATCGAAACTCGAAACGCGCCTTTGAGAGCACGTCGTCCCAGTGCGCCGCGCCGCGATGCCCTTTGGCGAGATCGGCGGCGTGCGCCGCGATCTTAT
>JBPYDW010000317.1:0-5718 GCA_051986335.1 Vulcanimicrobiaceae bacterium
GCGAGCACGGCAGATGGAACGAGAACCCGATTATCCGGATGGTAATCGGGAAAGGAAACGGATTCTCCAGCGTGATCGTCGGCGGCGGCGGACAGCTGGGAGCGGCCTCCGCTTTGCGCGTCGATGCTGTCCCCTGCGTTGTGTAGACGGCTCGCAAATTGAGCGTCGCGTGCGGCGGCGCGTTTTCGGCGCGCAGCGAGATCGTGCCGCTGTATCCGTGGGCGAGCGGCAGATCGTAGGTACCGCCGGCGGCGGAGAGCGGAATGCTCTTCATTTCGCCCATCGATACCGCCGGCGCCGGTGCGGTGCTTTGCGATTGCGTCGACGTCGATGGTAACTGTTGGCCTTGGCCGCCGCACGACACAAAGGCCAGCGAAAGAAAACCGATAGCAAATGCGGCGCGCGCCGCGAAGAAAACGCGTTGCATGACCCCCAACCTCCTTATGGTCTTGCGCCTGGAGTTTTCCGGGTCGCCTGCTTCCACCTACCCCGCACGAACGAGGGATTTTAGTCCCTTTTCCGGGATCGTGCCCTGGCAGTAGAATATAACGGCCTATGGATTCCTCGCCTCCCGCAACGAAATCGCGAGAGAAGCTTGGGTTGCCGTCCGGTACAGTCGCGTTTCTGTTCACCGACATCGAAGGCAGTACCGTCCGTTGGGATCGCGATCCCACCGCAATGCGGCAAGCCGTTCAACAGCACGACCTTCTGCTGAAAACGATTATCACGGAAGGTAACGGCTACGTTTTCAAAGCGCTAGGCGACGCATTCTGCGTTGCGTTTTGGAGCGTCGACGACGCGCTGCGCGCGTCGCTGGCGGCGCAGCGCGCGCTCGCCACCCACGATTTTTCGGCCGTCGACGGCATGCGGGTGCGAATGGCCATGCACGTCGGGACGACCGACGAACGCGGCGGCGACTACTTTGGACCCGTCGTCAATCGCGTCGCCCGGCTTCTAGCAATCGCCCACGGCGGACAGGTTTTGCTTTCGAGTGCGGCCGCCGCCGCAACGAGCGGCGAGCTGCCGCCCGGAGCCCAGTTACGCGATCTCGGCCAGCATCGCTTGAAAGACCTTGCCGAGACCGAGCGCGTCTTTCAACTTACGGTTGCCGATCTGCCGGCAGATTTTCCCAAGCTGCGTTCGCTCACGCTCGAGACGAACTTTCCGCAACGCCTCACCGGCCTCGTTGGGCGCGAAACTGAGGTCGCAACCATAACGTCGCTGTTGCAGAGCGCGCCGCTGGTGACGCTGGTCGGCGCGGGTGGACTCGGAAAGACGCGTTGCGCGCTCGAGGTTGGTTCCGACGTCTCCGAATCATTCAACGACGGCGTCTGGTTTGCCGACCTGGCGCCGCTGAGCGACGCTTCGCTCGTTGCCAGCACCATCGCCACGATCTTCGACGTTCAGGAAACGCCGGGCACGCCGTTACTCGATACGCTGGTAGCCCACCTCCGGCAGAAAAATCTTCTGCTGGTCATCGACAACTGCGAGCACGTGATCGAGGAGGCATCGCACTGCTGCGCCACCATTCTGCGGCTCTGCCCGAACGTCAAATTGCTGGCGACCAGCCGCGAAGCGTTGAACGTCGCAGGTGAATCGGTCTTCCGCATGCCCTCCCTCGCCGTACCCGCCAGCGCGAAAGGGCTGCAGGCCGCCGATGCCGCCGCGTACGGAGCGATCGAACTCTTCGACCAGCGCGCTCGCGCAGCCAGCCCCAAGTTTGCGCTAAACGACGACAATGCGGCGATCATCGCCGACGTCTGCATTCGCCTCGATGGGATTCCGCTGGCGATCGAGCTGGCCGCCGCGCGCATGAACATGCTTTCGCCCGCCCAGTTGGCGCAGCGCTTGGACGAGCGCTTTCGCGTTCTCACCGGAGGGAAGCGCACTGCGCTGCCGCGCCAGCAGACGATGCGTGCGCTGATCGATTGGAGCTACGATCTGCTTTCGCCCAACGAACAATGGCTGTTCCGGCAAACCTCGATATTCGCCGGCGGCTTCACGCTGCAGCCGGCAACGACGGTGGCGGCCGGCGAAACAATCGACGAGCTGGACGTTTTCGATTTGCTCGCATCGCTCGCCGCCAAGTCGCTGGTGAATGCCGAGCCCTTCGGCGAGGAGACGCGCTACCGGCTGCTCGAGTCGACCCGTCAATACGCGCGCGAGAAACTCGCGGCCGCCAACGAGCAAGAGCGGGCGGCGTCGCTGCACGCCGCCGCGTACACCGACTTGGCCGAACAACTCGAGCACGACTACGAAAGCATTCCATACCAGGAGTGGCTGGAGCGCGCGGAAGCAGAGATCGAAAACATTCGTTCCTCGCTTACCTGGTCGTTCGGACCGAACGGCGAGCCGTTGGGCGCGCTGCGGCTGGCGGCAACGTTATATCGCGTTCTGGGCGTCTTCGCGGCAGCTGAGGCACGCCGTTGGGTGCAAACGGCGCGCGAGCGCGTGGATGTCGCGACGCCGTCGATCATTCTCGCGCGGCTGGCTCTGGGCGAAGCGTTCCTCGCCGCAGCTTTTAACCAACTCCGCGCGTCGCTGGCCGCCGCGGAAGAGGCTCTCGCCACGTTCACCACGCTGCATGACGAGCGTGGCGTCGCGGAGGCCCAGCGGCTGGCGGGGCGCTCGCTCATTTACATGGGACGCGTCGATGAAGGCGAGCAGCTGCTAGTGGAATCGTTGCGGGCGCGGCGCGAGATGGGACACTCGCGCCTGGGCGGAACGCTGCGCGACCTCGCCGCCGTGCACGCGCTCAAGGGCGACGTCGTTCAATCTCGCGCGCTGCTCTTGGAAGCGTCGGCCGCCTTTGCGGAGGGCGCCGACGAGGGCAACGTGGCAATTACCGCGGCAACGCTGGCCGAGGCCGAGTACCGTTGCGGCGACGCGGAAGCAGCGCTGCGGTACGGTGAAGAGGCACTAGCGGAGGTGCGCCGCCTCGGACGCATGCTCACGGCGGCGGCGATTCTCGGCAATATCGCCGCCTACTTGATCGCGCTCGATCGCTACGAACCGGCGCAGATGCGCGCTCGGGAAGCACTCAGCGTGGCCGGCGAGGCGCAAGACGCCATCTCGGTCGCTTTCGCGCTCGGTCACTTGTCGGCGATCGCAGCGCTGCAAAGCGAGAACGGTGAGAAATCCCTGGAGGGACGCACACGCGCCGCCAGGCTCATGGGCTTCGTCGACGAGCGCTTGTCTACGCTGGAGACGGCTCGCGAGTACACCGAACAGCTCGAATACGATCGGGTGATAAGCTCGCTACGGGATCTGCTCGGCGCCGACGAGCTCGCAAAACTCATGGACGAAGGCCGCTCGTGGACCGAGGAACGAGCGATCGCCGAAGCACTTCGCATCTAGCGCTGCTCGGGAGTACGCGCAATGGCTCTCACCCAAATCGACAGCGTCGCTGCCTTGGTCGTCATCGATATGCAGAAGGGCGTCGTGGCGCTCCCGACCGCTCATCCCATGGCTGAGATCACCGATCGCATCGCCCGGCTCGCCCGCGCATTTCGCGAGCATAAACTGCCGGTCGTGCTGGTAAACGTGTCCGGTCGCGCGCCGGGACGCACGCAGACGACGTTCAACTTCTCGCCGCCGCCCGACTGGGATCAACTGATCCCCGAGCTGGACCGTCAGCCGAGCGATTTCACGGTGACCAAGATGCAGGTCGGCGCCTTTTACAAGACGGAGCTCGACCGGATTCTCCGCACCGCCGGGGCGACGCAGATCTTCCTAACCGGAGTCGCAACGAGTGCCGGCGTCGAAGCGACGGCCCGCGCTGCCTACGATCACGGCTATCACGTCGCGCTGGTCACCGATGCGATGACCGATCTCAACCCCGACGCGCACCGTCACAGCACCGAGGTCATTTTCCCGCGCATCGGAGAGACGGCAACGACCGACGAGGTGCTCTCGCAGCTTCGGAAATAAGAAGATGCCTGTTGACCCTACCGTTGACCAAGAAACGGCTTCGCCAGCGCACGCAGCAGCGACCATTGCGCGTCGTCGCTTCCCAGCTGCCACATCATCACGCCGCGCAACCCCGCCGCTCGCGCAAAGTTGGCCTTCACGGCAATGGACTCCGGGTCGTCGTAGCTGAGAAAAGCGTGCGTTCGCGCATCGTACATCCACGGGACTTCGGCGGCGGCGCTCCAGTAACGTTGCCAGGCGGGATCGGATAAGAAGCGCGCCTCGATGCCGCGCCAGCTGGGTCCGAATCCCGCGCTCGAATACGCCGAGAAGAGTCCGGCATTGCGCTCGCTCACCCCGAAAAAGAAGCGGCCGTAAAACGCAGTTCCCAATACGATCTTATCGGCCGGAACGCCGGCATTTTCATAGTATTGCACCGCGCCGGTCACGTTATTCCAAATGCGCTGTGCCGCCGGCGTCGGATCGCCCGGAACCACGCGCATTGGCGTGTTGAAGTTGCTCACCGGACTAAAGCCGGTGTTGAGATCGTAGGTCATGAGATTCAACCAGTCGACGCACGTCGCGATCGCCGCAAGGTCGTAGCTCTGGGCGGGATCGTAGGCGCCGCCGGTCTGAAACCGCCCGGCGGGCGTTGCGGCGGTCAGCAGGTAGCGGCGCCCGGTACGCGCCGAGAGCGCGTCGAGTTGTCGTCGAAACTCCGCTAACAGGAGCGTCGCCTCGGCGCGTTCTTCGGGATGCGGTGGACCCAGCGCCGGACCGCCGCGCACCGGAAATTCCCAGTCGATGTCGATTCCGTCCATGCCGCCGCGGACGATGAACTCGTCGACGCATGAGGCGACGAAGGCGCGGCGCGTTTGCGCGCTGCCGGCCGCCGCGACAAACGGTGCGTCGCCGCCCCATCCGCCAAGCGAAACCAGCACCCGCAGATTCGGATGCGCGTCGCGCAGCGCGCGCAGGCCGGCAAGGATCTCCTCACGCTGCGGCCGCGCCGGCGCGCACGTCCTGGCTCGCATGCGGCCGAAGGCAAAGATGACGTGTGTCAACAGCGCTGCCGGAATTTCGCTCGGCGGAAAACTGCCCGTGTAGTAGGCGGCGACGACGGGTTGTTCTTGCGCCGGCGTACGCGCGCCGGCGGCAAACCACAGCGCCGTCAACACGACGAGCGCTGCGATGCCTCGACGGCGATCGATGCGTGCAAGCACTAGTGGCCTGTAACACCGGGATGTGATGCACCGTCGCGAGCGCCACGGGTGCGATGGCGAGGCGCGAGGAGGAAGCATAGCCGTTCCTCTGTGAGCGACGAGCAACGACGCCAGGGCGCCCGTGCCGCCGCGACCCCTGGGCTGCCGATTGTCGGGCGACCTGCGTCGTCACTCTTCACTCGCAAAGCCCAACTTTTGTCGTTCATCGTTCCTCGCATCTCGTCCCGACAATCTGGCAGCGGTACATCACATCCCGGTGTTACAGGCCACTAGCGGCACAATACTGACATGTCGAAGGCAGAATTGTCACGGGGCTAACGACGCAGGCGCTTAATTCTACGGTATGGCTCTTCGTCTCGCGTGGCCGCCGGCAATCGCACTGGCCGCCGCGATCGCGGCATCGGTTGCAACGTCCTTTGCGCGCGCAGAAAGCGCTGCGCCGGGCTCGGAGGGATCGGTCGCGCAGCTCACCGCCGCGCTGAGTGGGCTGCAGGCACACGTCGCGGCCGTTCAAGCGCATGCCGGCCAGGACGGCACCACCGATTTGATGGCGCGGCTGGCCGACGATATCGACACGGTCCGCGCC
>JBPYDW010000318.1:0-8586 GCA_051986335.1 Vulcanimicrobiaceae bacterium
AGGTCGGCGACCGGGGGTTCTTCTATCACTCTTCGATTGCCGAGCCGGCCGCAGTCGGCATCGTCGACGTCGTGCGCACGGCCTATCCGGACGACACCGCGTTCGTCAAGGGCGGCGAATATTACGACCCGCGCAGCACGCCGGACAAGCCGAAGTGGATGATGGTCGACGTCGGATATAGTGAGGCACTAGCACATCCGGTGACGCTGGCACGCATGCGCGCCGACCCGCGCTTGGCCGGCATGGCCCTGCTGCGGCGCGGTCAGCGGCTTTCGGTACAGCCGGTCATGCCGCACGAATGGGAGATCGTGCTGGAGCTCAGCAAGTTGCCGTAGGAATATTACGCCGTCTGCGCCTGCGCGAGAAAGACGCGTTGCGCATCGACCGGCATGGCGCCCGGCGACGCGATTCCTAAGCGACGATAGCTTCCATCGGGCAACAGCTCGCGGCTCTTAACGTTATCGGAGAGCTGCACGGCCATCACCTGGCCATCGAGGACCTCAGCGATCAACGGGTCGAGCACGGGTACCATCAACTCGACGCGACGATCCAAATTGCGTCCCATCCAATCCGCCGAACCGATGTAGACCTCACGATCGCCGCCGTTTTCGAGGATGATGATGCGCGCATGCTCGAGGAAACGCCCGACGATGCTGGTCACGCGTATCGTCTCGCTCACGCCGGGAACGCCCGGGCGCAACGTACACATTCCGCGCACCAGTAATTCGATTGGAACACCGGCTTGCGATGCCCGGTAGAGCGCGCGCACGATCGCGGCGTCGGTGAGCGCGTTGATCTTGACGCGTATGCCGGAAGGCCGCCCGGCGCGCGCGTGCTCGGTCTCACGATCGATCAGGGCGACCAGCTCGCGGCGCAGCGTGACCGGTGCGACGAGAAGCTGTTCGTAATCGCTGACCTTCGAGAAGCCGGTGAGCTTGTTGAAGAGCTGCGTCGCATCGTCCCCCAGCTCCGGGCGGCACGTGAACATGCTTAGATCGGTGTAGAGCCGCGCAGTCTTTTCATTGTAGTTGCCGGTGCCGAAGTGCATGTAGCGCCGGATGCCGTCATCGTCTTGGCGTACGATTTGCGTCACCTTGGCGTGCGTCTTCAGATTGGCGTAGCCGTAGACGACGTGCACCCCGGCGCGCTCCAAGCGCCGGGCCCACTCGATGTTGTTCTCTTCGTCGAAGCGCGCTTTGAGCTCGATCATTACCGCGACTTGCTTCTCGTTCTCGGCGGCGGTAAGCAACGCGCGGACGATCGGCGAGTTCTTTCCCGACGTTCGATAGAGCGTCATCTTGATCGCCAGCACCCGCTCGTCGTCGGCGGCCTGCTGTACGAACTGCAACACCGGGTCGAACGACTCGTAGGGGTGGTGCAGCAAGATATCGCTCTCGCGAATCGCTGCAAACATATCGGTGACGCCGATCAATCGTTTGGGAATTGCCGGCGTGAACGGCGCGTCGTGCAGCTTCTCGTAGTCCGGCAGATTCACCAGCGCCCACAGGTCGCTGAGCGCGATCAGACCGTCGACTTCGTAACAATCTATCTCGGAGAGGGTCAGCGCGTTGAGCAACAGGTCGCGCATGTAGTCGGGCATACCCCGCTCGACTTCCAAGCGAACCGGCTCGCCGAAGCGCCGCTTCTGCAACTCGGATTCGATCGCGCGCAACAGGTCGTCGGCCTCGTCCTCTTGCAGATCGATGTCGGCGTCGCGCGTTACGCGAAACAGATACGATTCGCGCACCTCCATGCCCGGGAACAGCGCGTCGAGATGATGCGCGATCAAGTCTTCGAGCATGACGAACCAGCGCTCGCCTTGCGGAGCACCTTCCACCGGAACGAAGCGAGGGAGGGTCGGCGGAATCTTTACGCGCGCGAAATGCAGCTCGACGCCCTCGCGCGTTACTTCCTCCAGCTCGACGGCCAGCGAGATCGACAGGTTAGAGATGTACGGAAACGGATGGCCGCTGTCGACCGCCAGCGGCGTGAGTACCGGAAAGACGCGATCGTCGAAGTAACGCTCCAGTGCGTACTGCTTCTCTTCGTCCAACTCGGAGACGCCCTTGACGATGATACCGGTCTCGGCCAACGCCGGAATGAGTTCCTCGTTGAGCAGCACCATCTGCTTCTCGAGCGATCCGCGGATGTATTCGGAGATACTTTCGAGGTGTTCGGCCGGCGTGCGTCCGTCTTCGGAGCGGCGAAAGACTTGCGCCTCGATCTGCTGCTTGATGCCGGCTACCCGGATCATGAAGAACTCGTCGAGATTGCTGCCGTAGATGGCGACGAACTTCAAGCGCTCGAGCAGGGGATTGCGGGCATCGAGCGCTTCTTCCAGGACCCGATCGTTGAACGCCAGCCACGAAAGCTCGCGGCTGAAATAGAGGGATGGATCGTCCAGCGCTACGATGGACCGGGGCTGCTGTTCGCCGGCAGCTCGTTGCGAAAGCATAGAGCAGGTGGGGTTCGACGGCGCGCGGCAAAACACTCGCCATGCCGACCGACCTAGCAGTCGACGTGCGCACGCATCTGGAACTTGCCGGCGCGGCGCTGCTCGCGGCGCTCGTCGTCGCGCTGCCGCTGGGCATTGCGGCCGCCTACGCCGGACGAGCGCGCGGACCGCTGATCGGCATCGCCGCGGTCGGACGAACGCTCCCCAGCCTCGCGCTCTTGACCTTCATGTTGCCGATTCTGGGCGTCGGCTTTCTCCCGGCGGTGGTTGCACTCACCGTGTTGGCAATTCCGCCGATACTCATCAATACCGATCTTGGCTTGCGCGGCGTCGTGCCGGAGGCGCTCGATGCAGCGCGCGGGATGGGAATGACCGCGATGCAGACATTTGCACGCGTGGCTTGGCCTCAAGCAGTCCCCACCGTGCTCGCCGGCTCGCGCACCGCGGCGATCGAAGTGATCGCCAGTGCGACGCTGGCGACGTTCATCGGTGCCGGCGGCTTGGGCGATCTTATCGTTCGCGGTCTGCAAACCGGCGATGCAACCGCGCTCTATGCCGGCGCGCTGGCGGTCGCTGCATTAGCGCTCCTCGCCGAGCTTTGCGGCAGCGCGTTCGTGCGTTGGAGCGGAGTGCGGATGTGAGCGTCACGCGGGCGCGCGCGCTCGGGATGTTGGCGGCCGCCGCCGCGCTTCCGGCGTGCTCCAGCGGCGGCTCGCAGGTACGCGTTGGCTCGAAGAACTTTACCGAGAGCTTCGTGATCGCCGAGATCTATGCGCAGGCGCTGGAGGCCAAAGGCCTCGCGGTAAGCCGGCGGTTCAACCTCGGCTCGACCCAGATCGCGATGGCGGCACTCCAACGCGGCGACATCGACGTCTACCCCGAGTACACCGGCACCGCGCTCATCGACGTGCTGCATCTACCGCCGCACTCCGACCCAAAAGTGGTGTTCAAAACGGTGAAGGCTGCCTTCGAACGACAATTCGGATTGACGTGGCTGCAGCCGTCGCCGATGAACGACTCCCAGGGAATTGCGACGACCGCCGCCGTTGCGCAGCGCTACAACCTGGCAGCGTTGTCGACGCTCGCGAACCTCGCACCGCAACTGCGGTTGGCCACGATTCAAGAGTTCTTGGCGCGCCCGGATGGATTACCGGGATTGCAGCGGGTTTACGGCGGCTTTCATTTCAAGGAAGTACGTACCTACGATATCGGGTTGAAGTACGAGGCGCTGTTGGAAGGAAGGGCCGACGTCGCTACAGCGTTTACCACCGACGGCGCAATCGGCGCCAATAACCTGATCGTGCTGCACGACGACAAGCACTTGTGGCCACCGTACAACGTTGCGCCGGTCGCTCGCACCGACTGGGTCGCCGCGCAGCCGCGCGCGGTAGCGGCGCTCGATGCAGTGTCCCCGCTTATCACCGACGAGGCGGCTCGCAGTTTGAACTACGCCGTCGAGCACGACAAGGCCGATCCCGGCGACGCGGTGACGCAGTTCTTGCGGAAAGCCGGCCATTGACGCAGGCGCACGGCGCGGCAGTACGCTTCGAGAACGTCACGGTTTCCTATGCGGGCAGCGATCGCGAAGCGATCCAAGACGTCAGCCTCGCGATCCGGCCGAGCGCATTTACCGTCTTTGTCGGGCCCTCGGGTTGCGGCAAATCGACGCTGCTGCGCACGGTCAATCGCCTGGTCGTGCCGGCGAGTGGTCGCGTCTACGTTGACGATGTCGATGTCGCACAGACCGACGCGACCGCGCTGCGCCGCACCATCGGTTACGCCATTCAAGCGGTCGGCCTGTTTTCGCACATGACCGTGGCCCGCAACGTCGCCGTCGTTCCCGATCTGTTGAACTGGGATCGCGCGCGAATCGCCGCCCGCGTCGACGAGTTGCTCGCCACCGTCGGATTGGATCCGCAACGCTACCGCAATCGCTATCCGGCCGAACTCTCCGGCGGCGAGGCGCAACGCGTCGGCGTCGCCCGGGCGATCGCCGCGCAGCCGAGCGTGCTGCTGATGGACGAACCGTTCGGCGCCGTCGACGCAATCGTGCGGACGGCGCTGCAGGACGAGTTACTGCGCATCGTGCGCGAGCTGCGCACGACGGTCTTGTTCGTTACCCACGACGTTGGTGAGGCCTTGCGTTTGGCCGATCAGCTCGTCGTGCTGCGCGAGGGCCACGTCGAGCAGGAAGGGACGCCGCTCGCCGTGCTGGCTGCGCCGGCGACCGCCTACGTTCGCGAGTTATTCTCCGCCGACGATGCCGTGCGCCGTTTGAGCCTGCTGCACGCACGCGATGCGATGTGGGAGCCGGCCGTCGCCGGATCGGGTGCCGCCGTGGACGCCGGTGCGCCGTTGAGCGAATGTTTGAACCTGCTGCTCGACGGTGCGCCGATGGTTGACGTCGTCGAGAACGGGACTTCGGTGGGATCGATCGACTTCGAAGGGTTACGCCTGGTCTTAGCGCGGCAGCGCGCATGAGCTATCTCTTCTCGCATCCCGGCAGGGTCGCGCAGCTCACGATGGATCACGTCGTGCTCGTCGTCGTTGCGCTGGCAATCGCCTTTGCCATCGCGCTGCCGCTAGGGATTGTGGCGGCGCGCAATCCGCGCATCGGCACGCCGCTGCTGGGCGCGCTCGGAGTGCTCTACACGATACCCAGTCTGGCGCTGCTCGCGCTGCTGGTGCGCTGGATCGGATTGGGCTTTACGACGGCGATCATCGCGCTGGCCGCGTACGGGCAGTTCGTACTGGTGCGCAACATCTCGGTCGGGCTGCGCGGAGTGCCTGCCGCGCAAGTCGATGCCGCCCGCGGTCTGGGATTCTCATCGCGGCAATCGCTTCTGCGCGTCGAGCTGCCGCTCGCGTTACCGACGATCGTCGCCGGCCTGCGCATCGCCGCCGTCTCGATGATTGCAATTGCCACGCTCGCCGCCTACGTCGGCGCCGGCGGGCTGGGCACGCTGATCTTCGAGGGCCTCACCTTCAAGCAGCCGGCTCGCACACTGGCGGGCAGCGTCTGCGCGATGCTGCTCGCGATCGCCGCCGACGCGGCCCTACGCTTCGCGGAAAGGCGAACGGTACGCTGACGCTACGGTTTTAGATAGCCATTCAGCCAATCGGCTAAGATGTTCAGACGTTGCACGCGATGCAGCGGGGAGCCCGTACGCGAGAGATCGTGCGTTTCGCCGGGGACGTCGACGAACTCGACGGTTCGTCCCAGCCACTTGAGCGCACTATATTCCTGCAGCGTTTGATCGATCGGCGTCCGCGTGTCATCCTCGGAGTGCAAGATCAACAGCGGCGTATGAACGTCGTCTACATACGTCAGCGGCGATTGCGCGACATAGCCGCTTCCAGGTTGCCACGGAATTCCCCAGATCGGTTTGCCGCCCAAGGCATTATCGGATGCGAGATCGGCGGCGAGCTGCTCGGTGGCCAAGTTGCTGACGACGCGTTCGGCGACGGCGGCTTTATAGCGGTTGGTGTGGGCGATCACCCACAGCGTCGCGTAGCCGCCGTACGAACCGCCGAGGACGGCCAATCGATCGGGATCCACATCGGGCCGCTGCACGGCTACGTCCATTACCGCCTGCACGTCTTGGAACATCGCGTTGCCCCAGTCTCTCGCCAGCGCTTCCTGAAACGCATATCCGTGGCCGGTGCTGCCGCGCGGATCGGAAAAGACGACGTTGTAGCCCAGCGACGTCCAGTATTGAAATTCGTGGAAGAACGTGTCGCCGAACTGGGTCGCCGGACCGCCGTGAATGTCGAGCAACGTCGGTCGCCGCGTAACGCCGGGCGTTCCACCGGTCGCCGGCATGAACCATGCCTGTACGGTGTAGCCGGCCGAATCCTTAACCGTAAACGGCTGCGGCACCGAGAGCGTCAGTTGCGCCAGCAGTGCGTCGTTGACGCCGGTGAGTCTGCGTGGCGCTCCGCCGTCGGTTCGCACCACCCAGACGTCGGCCGGATGGGTGAAGTCGCTATACAAGTACGCAATCGTCTTACCGTCGTTGCTCGCCGTGCAACTCCAGGCTTCGCCGCGCGGAGGCGTAAGGTCGCTCACCGCACCCGTCGTCGCATCGACACGCCGCAAATTGGAATATCCCGGACCGTCGGCGTTGATCACGAACCACGCGCCGTCGGGGGCAAATAGCGGACCGCACGCACCGCCGCCCTCCTTCATATCGGCCAGCAGCGAATCGCCGATCTGCACGGTATTCTTGGGAATCAGTATGCGCGTCTGCGAGCCGTCGGCGTTCGCCGAAGCGAGCGCCGGAAACTCGGCGGGATCGTAGACGCCGCCGGTAAGAAACCACACACGCTCGCCGCGCGAACCGTATGCAGCTGAAACGTTGGCGACATTTGCGCTGTTCAGCTTGGTCATCGCCCCGCCGTGCGAAGGAATCGTGTAGATGTCGTTGGGTCCCAGGCTGGGCGATTCGTAGCGCAGCGATGCAAACGCAATGATAGAATCGTCCGGCGACCAGACCGGACCGTTCTCGCTGAAGTTGCCGCTCGTCAGCGCGACCTGGCCGGAACCATCGGCATTCATCGTCCAAATATGCGCGTGCGAGTCGTACACGAAACCCGCGCCATTGAACTCGTAGTGCATATTGGTAATGATGCGGATGTCGGACTGGCTCTGGCCCTTGGCTGGTTTGAATCCGGCCTTCTGGAAGTTCACCCAGGCGGCATGCGGCGGATCGGTGTGGCTCACGATAAAGGCGATGCGCGTACCGCCGTGCGAGTAGACCGGGCCGGCCGCGCCATCCTTGAGATGGGTCAGCTGCACGATCTTTCCGCTGCGCAGATCGTACGTGAAGATCTGCGGCTTATGCGTTTTCTTATCGGGGCGCACGAAAGCAAAGCCGGCCGAGTTCGGCATCCAAGCGACGCCGCCGTCCTTCTTTCCCTTGGTCGCATCGATCGTGTGGCCGGTGCCGACATCGACGAGCAGAATCGTCGATTGCGACGTGTTGGTGCGACCATCGGCGCGCGAGGACCTGACCGCGACGTAACGGCCGTCGGGCGAAATCGTAGCGCCAGAGAGCAGCACGAAGCGATAGAGGTCTTCAGCTTCGACCGGCCGGGCGACCGCGGGTGCCTGCGATACGAGAAGAAGTACGAGTGCCGAGAATACGGCAACGAACAGCGGCTTCATGGCCGCTCGCTTTTCGCGCTAGGTTGCGTCAGTCCCGCACGAGCAAATGCACGCCGAACCGCTGTTGCGCGTCGAACCACGACTTGCGCAAGGAGAAGCCCGCCGCTCTCCCAAGCCCAGCGATCCCGTCGAGATCGAACTTATAGGACGACTCGGTGTGGATGCGTTCACCCCGCTCGAACGCAACCTCTATCCCGAGCTGCGCGACGCTCACCCGCTGCGCTCGCGTCGATTGCAGGTATGAATCGACGACGCCGCGCTGCTCGTCGTACTGGACGACGTGATCGAAATGGTTTAAGTCGAAGTTCGCGCCCAGCTCACGGTTCACGCGGCCCAAGAGATTCTTGTTGAAGGCGGACGTGACGCCCGTTGGATCGTTATAGGCGAGCTCCAGGGTCTTGCGATCCTTCTTCGCGTCGGCACCGAGCAGGAGTCCATCGCCGCTGCTCAAGCAGGTTCCGAGCGCCCGTAGCAGACCGACCTGGGCCAACGGATCGTAGTTGCCCAAGTTGGAGCCCATCAACATCGCCATAACGCGGCGGTCGAACTGGAGATTTCCCGGTTGCAACACGTCGAAATAGTCCGCTGCGTACGCGCGCACGGTCAGCGTCGGGAACGCATCGACCAACTGCTTGGCCACGTTCTTGAGCGTCTCCGATGAAATGTCGATCGGCGAATAGCGCAGTCTGCCTTGCGCGCGAATGGCTTCTCCAATTAGCATCCGCGTCTTAACCGCGGTGCCGCTTCCCAACTCTAAGAACTCGATGGGCTGTTCCAGCGAACGTACGATGTCCCACCCTTGTTCGCGCACGATCTCCATCTCGGCGCGGGTGAGATAGTACTCGGGCAAGTAGGTGATCGCGTCGAAGAGCGTGGAGCCCAGATCGTCGTAAAAGTATTTCGAGGGAATCGTCTTGAGCGGGGCGCGTAACCCGGCTGCGACGTCGCGAGCAAACGCACCGTC
>JBPYDW010000319.1:0-2256 GCA_051986335.1 Vulcanimicrobiaceae bacterium
CCATCGTCGATGAATCGGTGAAGTTCGAGCGCAAGGTTGCGGCGCATTGTCACGGCGACAAAGGCACTGCCATCGCCGTGGACGGAGGCGTGCATTCGGTCGAGCACGGCACCGGCGTCAGCAGCGAAACGCTGCGCAAGATGGAGCAACGCGGAACGTATCTCACGCCGACCATCTGGGCGCTCGACTCGATCTTGCAGCCGGGGAATCCGAACCGCATTTCGTCGCAGTCGCTGGCCAAAGCCGAGCTCGCCGCCGAGCTGCGCAACCAGGGAATGCAGCGGGCACTGGCCTCTTCGGTGCGCATCTCCTACGGCACCGATGCCGGTGTCTTTCCGCACGAGCAGAACAACAAGGATTTCGTCTTGCTGGCCCGCATGGGCATGCACCCGATCGACCTACTGCGTTCGGCAACCAGCAATGCTGCAGAGCTCATCGGCGTCAGCGACCGCGGCGCGTTGGCGCCCGGCAAACTTGCGGACGTTGTCATTTTCACCGGCGATCCCAGCCGGGACATTTCGGTTTTGGAATCGGCACCGGTGGAGATCATCCTCGGCGGCCAGCGGATTAGCGTCTCGCGCCTGGGTTAGGGAAGGTGAGTGGCCTGTGACGCCACTAGGGCCCGGCGTTCCCGCCACGAAGGTACCGGTCCGCTACGTAAATCTGGGAGGAAGCCACCCTGTCTAGTACCGGTTTGGTCGTTGACCGCGGCCTCGAGGGCGTCATCGTCGGCAATACGTTGCTAAGCAACGTCGAGGGGAAGATCGGCCGTCTTACCTATCGCGGTTACGACATCGATGAGATCGCGCCAAATGCCTCGTTTGAGGAAGTGACGCATCTTCTGCTTTACGGCCACTTGCCTAACGCTGCGGAGTTGGAAGCGCTCGAGCGCGAGCTCGGGTCGCGCCGCATGCTTCCCGAGCCGCTAGTGAATTCGATGCAGCGCGTGCCCAAGACCGCTTGGCCGATGGATGTCATGCGTACGATGATCAGCGGCTTAGCGCTCTTTTCGCCGGTCAATGCGCGCGGCGAGCACGTTTCCGACGTGCACACGGCCATCGAATTGATCGCCAAGATGGCGACGATCCTGGCCGCCTGGGATCGCATCCGCCGCGACCTCGATCCGATCGAACCGCGTACCGATCTTTCCCACGCCGCAAACTTCCTCTATATGCGTACCGGCCAAGTTCCGGCTCAGATCGAAGCCCGTTCGCTCGACACCTATCTGGTGTTGCTGGCGGATCACTCGTTTAACGCATCGACGTTTGCCGCGCGCGTCACCGCCTCGACGCGCGCCGACATGTACGCGTCGGTCACCAGTGCGTTGGCGACGCTGGGAGGCGATCTGCACGGTGGAGCGGCCAGCGCCGCCTACTCGACGCTCGTCGAGGTGGGCACGGCGGAGCGCGCCGAGCCGTACGTCCGTCAAGTCATCGCCCGCGGCGATCGCATCATGGGAATGGGACATCGCGAATACAAAGTGCGCGACCCGCGAGCCAAGCATCTCGAAGCGATGGCCAAGAAACTGAGCGAACTCAAAGGCGATCGGCGGTGGTACGATATCGCGCGTGCCGTCGAAGATGCCAGCAACAAAGTCTTGCAAGAGGCCAAGCCCGACAAGAAGATCTTCGCCAACGTCGACTTTTACACCGCGCCGGTTCTCGCCGATCTCGGTCTCCCCGGAGACGAGTTCACCTGCATGTTCGCCTGTGGGCGCATCGCCGGCTGGGCGGCGCACATTCTCGAGCAGCTTGCCGATAACCGGTTGATTCGGCCGCAAGCCAGTTACAACGGGCCGCCTCCCGGGCCGTTCGTTCCATTAGAGCGTCGTAGCAACGGCGCCGGCAAACAATAGGCTTCCTCCGCCAACGACGAAGGAGCGACAACGCATGATCGTGATTCCCGCCATCGATGTGCGCGACGGCAAGTGCGTGCGCATGGAGCAGGGTGATACCAGCACGCAGACGATCTACGGTGAAGAAGATCCGGTGCAGCGCGCGCGGACCTTCGTCTCCGCCGGCGCGCAGCGATTGCACGTCATCGATCTCGATGCGGCTCTCGGCTCGGGAAATAACAACGAAGCAATCGCCCGGATTTGCCAAGCGGTCAACGTGCCGGTGCAGGTCGGTGGCGGAATCCGTTCGCTCACCCAAGCCGAGGCCCGCATCGGTGCGGGCGCCGCATATGTGATTCTGGGAACGCTGTTGGTGGAGGACGAGCGCACCGCACGCAACATCGTGCTCAAGCTCGGCGACC
>JBPYDW010000320.1:0-9437 GCA_051986335.1 Vulcanimicrobiaceae bacterium
ACGATGGTCTCGATCACGCGTTTGGTCTCCTCCGGGCCCTTGACCGCGATGGACGTGACCCCGGCTTGTTTTGCGGGGTAGTCGTTGCCGCCCGGAAAGATGGCGTCACCGATGTAGATCATCTCGTCGATACCGATGCCAAGCGTGTCGCGCAGTTTGTGAATGCCATACGCTTTGTCGATGCCCGGCTTGGTAACGTCGATCGAAGTGGTGCCGCCCAGATTCACTGAAAAATTCGGCAGCAGCTTGTCGACGATCGTCTTTATCGCTTTGCGCTTGCTGAAATCCGGATCCCACTTTTCCTTCTCTTCCAGTGGCGCTTGCTGGCCGAGTGCCGAGTAGGTTATCTGGCTACCGCGATCCTCGATCGCTTCACCCCAGGTGTGGGCGGCTCCAAAGCCCGATTCGGCGACCGCCCGTTGCAGCGCCGCAACGATCGTCGCCTTTTCCGCAGGAGTGAAGTCTTCCGCATAGAGCAGCTGCCAGTCGCCGGCTTTATATTGGTAAAACCGTGTGCCGTTGGTGGGCAACAGCGAGAGATTGCTCAGCGCGGCGTCCTTGGGGAGATAAGCGACCAGCTGCGTCTGGAATTGTGGAAAGCCCCCGCCGGAGATAACCGCAACCTTAATGACCTTAAGAAGTTCGCCGATCAGGGCGGCCATCTCGTCGTCGATGCGAAACTTGCTGGGCGCAAGCGTACCATCAAGGTCAAAGACGATGAGCTTCTTCATGGTGCTTGATGTACTACCGCGGGCAGACCGCGACCTCGCTGCAGCCGCCGCTCTAAGCTAGTGCTTAGTTCCTGGCGCGGCTCAGGCGCTTATCACAGACGTCGCAGAAGTGCGACATCTTGTTGTCGCTCTCGAAAATGGAGTTGGAGTAATACATAGCGCAGCGCGCGTTGAAGCAATGCTTTAGGCCCAGCGCATGCCCGAGCTCGTGCACCGACTCCTTGAGCGCTCGCTGGAACAGCAGGTTGTCGTCGACCGCCTCGCCGTAGAACTCCGCGCGCAAGCGATGTAATGAAACCGCGGCTACGCCCTGCTGCTCGTCCGCATCTCCGAAAATAAAACGATGCGACGTCTTGTAGAGATCGAACTCGGTGATAGCGAGTAACAATCCGCCATCCTCGGGAAAGGCGCGCCGCACTTTCGAGGTCAGCGTCGACAGAAAGAGTTGCTGTCGCGTTGTGTTGAGTGCCGAGCGTGAGATCGTTAACATGCGCTCGACCCGTGCCGCATAGAGGAAGCGCTCCTCCATACACAGCGCCAGCCGGTCCAAGAAGCCGCCATCCACAGAGTTGATCGGCACGATTCGGATGCACGAATCCATCTTGGACTGCGTTCTTCGACACCCGCGGACGGAAAACTTGTCGGCGCACGCGAACTTTTTCCCGGTGATTGTCGGCATCGGTACTGATCTCGCCGAGGTGGCCCGCTATTCGTTCGACGAACGGACGCGCGCGTGGTTTGCGCGCAAGATCTACACCGAATACGAAATGGCGTATGCGATGCGCAAACGCATGTGGGCCGAGCGCCTCGCCGGCTTTTTCGCCGCCAAGGAAGCGACGCGCAAAGCCTTTGGCCACGCGATCCCCTGGCGATCCGTGGGCGTCGTCCACGAGCCGAGCGGAAGGCCCGGCATCCGCCTGTACGGCAAGGCCGAGCGATTGATCGCGGCGCGCGGTATCTCACGCATTCACCTCTCGATCACGCACACAGCCGCCATCGCGGCCGCCGTCGTCGTTCTCGAAGGATGACGGTCGTTCTCACGCCGCAACAGATGCGTGCGGCAGACGAGCAAGCTTGCGCGCAATCGAGCGCGGACGCGCTGATGCAAACCGCCGGCAAGCGACTTGCAGAGTTCGTCGGCGGACTCGCGCCGCGCGGAAAGATCGTTGCGTTCGCCGGACCCGGCAACAACGGCGGCGACGCGTTCGCGGCGCTCGCCGATCTTAACGGCGACTACGAGCGCATCGTTTGCGCCGCACCGGCCGAAAACGCGTCGCCGGCGCGGCGAGCCGCCGAAGAGCGGGCCCGCACCGCCGGCGTTACGGTAGCGCCGCTTCCGCGCAGCGTGGACGAGGCGCGCGACCTCGTTCGCGATGCCGCACTCGCGCTTGACGGTCTCTTGGGAACCGGCGCGCGTTTGCCGATTGCCGACACCCTTGCACCGGCGGTAGCGGCTCTCGACGGCAACGACCGCACGGTGGTGGCGATCGACGTTCCGAGCGGCGTCGATGCGCTGCAGGGAACGATCGCAGAGCCGGCCGTTCGCGCAACGTATACGGTTACGCTGGCCGCGCTCAAGCCCGGCCTCCTGCTCGAGCCGGCACGGGCGAACGTCGGTTCCCTGTGGCTGGCCGACATCGGCATCTCGCCGGCGCTGCTTGCATGTCACACGGGGGGCTATGCGGCGCTCGACGACGACGCGTTCCTCACGCTTCTTCCTCGCCGCTCGCCGACCGCCGACAAACGATCCGCCGGCGCTCCGCTCGTGCTCGCCGGCTCCTCGCAGTTTCCCGGGGCGGCGATCCTATGTGCGCGCGGCGCCGCGCGAGCCGGTGCGGGCTACGTAACGGTTGCGACGCCGACGGGAGCGATTGCGCCGCTGCGCCAGCATCTCGTCGAACAGATCGTCGTTGAGATTCGCGACGATTCGCCGCCGCAGAACGTGGCCGCCGAACTGCTCGACACCGCGCGGCGCAATGGTGCGGTGGCGATCGGGCCGGGCCTGGGACTCGATCAGCGGACGGGCGCTTACGTGCGCGCCTTTATCACCGACTGCAAGCTGCCGATGGTCATCGATGCGAGTGCGCTCTACCATCTTGCCAAGAATTTGGAGATTCTGGCGGGCAAGGCCGTCGTGCTGACGCCGCACGGCGGTGAGTTCGCGCGGCTTTCCGGTCTGGGGACGATTCCGCCGAACAAGCGCACCGAACGTCTGCGGGTGTTCGTCGAACGGACCGGCATAACGACGCTGCTCAAGGGCTTGGACACGCTGATCGACGACGGCACGACCCTGCACATCAACACCACCGGCACGAATGCATTGGCGACCGCCGGCAGCGGCGACGTGCTCACCGGAATTATCGCGACGCTCTTGTCCCAAGGGCTCTCACCGATGCAAGCGGCGACTGCCGGCGCGTATTGGCACGGCTTAGCCGGTCAGCGTTGCGCGCAACTGCGTCCGGTCGGCGTCACCTCCGGCGATCTGCCCGACGCACTGGCGGCCGCGCTACCCGCACCATCCGCAGCGAGCCCTCTGCGCAAGATTTTCTAGCAGCAACGCTTGCGGCGCTTTCAGGATAGAAGCTTGCGCAGGCCGTCCTCGTCGACGATGGCGATTCCCAGTTGCTGCGCCTTGGCTAATTTGCTTCCCGCCGCATCGCCGGCGACGACATAATCGGTCTTGCTGCTGACCGAGCCGGTAACTTTGCCGCCGGCAGCCTCGATGAGCGCACCAGCCTCGTCGCGCGTCAGCGTCGCCAGCGTTCCGGTCAATACGAGCGTCTTGCCGGCGAGTTTGCTGTCGTCGCGGCGCTTGCGTTTCGGAGCCGTCATCTTTACGTCGAACGCGCGCAGGCGCTCGATCATGGCGCGATTGGCCGGCTGCTCGAAGAAGAGCGCGACGCTGCCGGCAACTTCCGGACCGATGCCTTCGCTTCGCTGCAGCTCGCTCGCATCGGCTTTCTCCAGCGCATCGATCGTTCCGAAATCATCGGCAAGAATCTGCGCCGTCTGCTCGCCGACGAAGCGGATTCCAAGGCCGGTCAATAGCCGCGCCAGCCCGCGCTGCTTGGAGCCTTCGATCGCACCAAGTAAATTGGATATCGACTTCGAACCCATGCGCGGGACGGTCTCCAGCGCCGCGACGTCCAGCGAGTAGATATCGGCAATGTTGCGCACCAGGCCAAGATCGGTCACTTGCTCCGCCAACACGTCGCCGAAGCCTTCGATGTCCATTGCGCCGCGCGATGCGAAATGGCGTACTCGCTCGACGACTTGCGCGGGGCAGGCGGCATTCGTGCAGCGCGACATCGCCTCGCCCGGCGGATGGTCGATCGCCGACCCGCAGACCGGGCAGCGGTCGGGCATCTTGAATTTTCGCTCCTTGCCGGTGCGCTCGGCGAGAATCGGGCCGACGACGCGCGGAATCACATCGCCCGCCCGCGTCACCACCACCATGTCGCCGATGCGGATGTCGTTGCTGCGGATGTACTCGGCGTTGTGAAGCGTTGCGCTCTTGACGGTCACTCCCCCGATCTGCACCGGTTGCAGCACGGCATTGGGATTGAGCGTGCCGGTCCGGCCAACGGTAACGGTGATGCCGGTCAATCGCGTCCGCGCTTCGCGCGGCTTGAACTTGTAGGCGACCGCCCAGCGCGGATCCCGCGCGACCGATCCCAAACGTTCTTGCATCGCCAGCTCGTCGATCTTGACGACGACGCCGTCGATCTCGTAGTCGAGGTCGTCGCGGCGCTCCTCACACGACCGGCAATAGGCGACCACCTCATCGATCGTCTTCGCTCGCGCTACATTTGGATTTACGCCAAACCCGAGCGCCTCAAGCAGTTGTAGCACGTCCCACTGCGTCTTCGGCAGCGAACCATTGTCGAGCACTCCGATCGAGTAGGCAAAGAACGAAAGCCGGCGCTCGGCCGTGAGCTTGGGATCGAGCTGGCGCACACCGCCCGAAGCGGCGTTGCGCGGGTTGGCAAACACGGGAAGGCCGGCGCGTTCGCGCCGCGCGTTGAGCGCTTCAAAGTCGGACTTGCGCAGATAGACCTCACCCCGAACTTCGATGAACGACGGCGTCTTTTGCCCGCGCAACCGCAGCGGGATGGTCCGAATCGTTCGCAGGTTCGGCGTCACGTCTTCACCCACGCGGCCGTCGCCGCGGGTGCCTCCTCGGTCGAATCCGCCGCCGCGGTAATCCAACGCGATCGCCAAACCGTCGATTTTGAGCTCGCAGATATAGGTATACGGCGCGCCGGCCAGCTTGCGAACGCGCTCGTCAAAGGCGCGCAGTTCTGCCTCGTTGCCGGCGTTCGCCAAACTGAGCATCGGTCGCGCGTGCGCGTATGGAGCAAAGCGTTCTGAGGCCGGAGCCCCCACCCGTTGGGTGGGCGAATCGGGCGTCCTCAACTCGGGATGCACCGTCTCGAGCTCGATGAGCTCGCGCAGCAGCGCGTCGTACTCGGCGTCGGTGATCGCCGGCTCGTCGAGTTGATAGTAGCGCTCGTTCGCTTCGTCGATCTGCGCGCGCAGCTGTGCGGCGCGCGCCTTTGGCGTCACTTGCCGGCGCGCTTCTTGCTGGTCGAGGTGATTTGCACCGGATAACCATCCGGATCGCCGATTACCGCAACGCGGGCAGACGATTCGTTGTACGGATCCTGAAAGACCGGTACGCCGAGCGACGTGCAGCGAGCGACAAACGCATCGACGTCGTCAACGGCAAAACTGAGTTGCAGCGAGCCCGGCCGTACGGTCAACAGTTTGCTGCCCGCGTGCAGTTGCAGGTAGGCGCCGGAGCCTAACTCGAGCTCAATCCGATGCGGCGCGCCGTTGCGCACGATTTTCAGACCGAGGAGCTCGCAATAGAAGCCCAGCGAGCGCTCGAGATCGCCGCACACCAGCAACACGTCGGAAAATTTGGCCATGTCGCAAGCTTAGGCTTCGACGGCGACCCGTTCCCCCTTGGCGAGATCGTCGAGGACCTCGAGGTTCTCGCGCTCTAATCGCTCCAGCGCCTGGCGATCGACGGGATGATGCCCAACCGCGCGTTCGTCGCGAAGTACGGGCACCAGATACGCGCCGGTATACGAGCCGGCCGTGCGAGAGAGCTCTTCCGGCGTGCCGGTCCCGACCACGGTTCCGCCGCGATCGCCGCCCTCCGGCCCCAAGTCGACGATGTAGTCGGCGGTCTTGATGACGTCGAGGTTATGCTCGATCACCAGCACCGTATTTCCCGTCTGAACTAAACGGTCGAGCACCTCGAGCAGCTTGTGAATGTCGGCGAAGTGCAATCCGGTGGTCGGCTCGTCCAAAACGTAGAACGTGCGTCCGGTCGACCGGCGCGACAATTCGGTCGCGAGCTTAACCCGCTGTGCTTCCCCTCCCGACAGCGTCGTCGCCGGCTGCCCCATCTTGATGTAGCCCAAACCGACTTCGCAAATGGTCTTCAGCTTATTGTGCACGCGGGGAATGTTGGCGAAGAGCTCGGCGGCTTCGTCGACGCGCATCTCCAGAATATCCGCAATCGACTTGCCCTTATAGCGTACTTCCAACGTCTGAGCGTTGTAGCGTTTGCCCTTGCAGACTTCGCACGGCACGTACACGTCGGGAAGAAAGTGCATCTCGATCTTGATGATGCCGTCGCCCTGACAGGCTTCGCAACGGCCGCCCTTGACGTTGAACGAAAAACGCCCGGGCAGGTAGCCGCGCATTTTGGCCTCGGGAACCATCGAAAACAACTCGCGGATATGATCGAAAGCGCCGGTGTAGGTGGCCGGATTGGAGCGCGGCGTGCGGCCGATCGGCGACTGGTCGATCACGACCAGTTTGTCGAGCTCGCCCGCGCCCTTGACGCTGCCGTAGGTCCCACCGGCAGGTTGCCCGTGCAGATGCTGATTGAGAGCCTTGACCACCACCTGATTCACCAGCGTCGATTTCCCCGAGCCGCTTACGCCGGTAACCGCGCAGATGACGCCCAGCGGCAACGCCACGTCGATGCCGTTGAGGTTGTTGGCTTTGGCGCGCTTTACTTCGAGCCAGGCGCGCGGCGCGCGCCGCCGCTTCGGAATCGGAATGAATTTGCGGCCCGACAGGTATGCGCCGGTTTGAGATTCGGGATTCTCGACCACTTTTTCCAACGGACCAACCGTGAGCACGTGACCGCCCTCGGCACCGGCGCCCGGACCGATATCGACGATGACGTCGGCCATGCGCATCGTATCCTCGTCGTGCTCGATAACGATCAGCGTGTTTCCGAGGTCGCGCAACGTCTTCAGCGTGGCTAACAAACGATTGTTATCGCGTTGATGCAACCCGATCGACGGCTCGTCGAGAATATACAACACGCCCACCAGCGACGACCCGATCTGCGTCGCCAAACGAATGCGCTGCGATTCACCGCCGGACAGCGTCGTCGCCGATCGTCCCAGCGTCAAGTAGTTCAGGCCGACGTTGGTAAGAAAGCCGAGTCGCGCCCGAATCTCCTTGAGTATTTGATGGGCAATCTGCTCCTGGCGAGGCGTCAGCCGTATCTCGCGCACGAAAGCCTCGGCCTGCTCGATCGACATGCGGGTGAGCGCGTCGATATTTATGCCGCCGACGGTAACCGCCAGCGCTTCCGGTTTCAGCCGCGCGCCCTTGCAGGTTGGGCACACGGAGGCCGACATGTACTTCTCGATATCTTCCTTGACGTACTCGCTGGAGGTCTCGGCGAAGCGCCGCTGCAGGTTGTTGACGACGCCTTCGAAAGTGGAGCGATACTCCCAAACTTTTCCGGACCGCGAGGTATATGCAAAGTTCTGCTCGCCCTGCGTCCCGTACAGGATGACGTCGAGGACGTCGGCCGGCATGTCCTGGACCGGCGTCGTCATCTTCACGCGGTGGCGGCGCAGCACGCGCTCGAGCTGCTGCAAGTAGTAGGGGTTCATCGAAGGAAAGCGCCCGGCGCCCAAACTCTTGCTCCACGGGACGATCGCACCGTCGGCGATCGACTTGCTGCGGTCGGGAATCACTTTCCACGGATCGATCTCGATCTTCTCGCCCAAACCGCTGCACGCTGGGCACGCGCCATACGGCGAGTTAAACGAAAACAGCCGCGGAGCGAGCTCTTCGAACGAAAGCCCGCAGTAAACGCAGGCGAAAGCCTCGCTGTAGGTGAGCTCGCGCGGCTTCTTGCTTCCCGGCTCTTCGGCCAACAAGGTGACGATGCCGGAAGAGAGCCGCAACGTCGTTTCGATGGAATCGGTCAGCCGCTTGCGAACGTCGGGCTTCATTACCAGACGATCGACGATCACCTCGATCGTGTGCTTGCGTTTCTTATCGAGGACGATCTTCTCACGCAGCTCGCGCGGTTCGCCGTCGACGCGCACGCGGGAGAAACCCTCCTTGGCGATCTCCTCGAACAGCTTGGTGTACTCGCCTTTGCGCCCGCGCACCAGCGGCGCCAGCAGCTGCACCCGCGTTCCTTCGGTCAACTCGAGAATCGCGTCGACGATCTGTTCGGAGGACTGCGACGAGATCTCGCGGCCGCAGTTGTAGCAATGCGGCGTGCCGACGCGAGCGTATAGCAAGCGCAGATAATCGTAGATTTCGGTGACCGTGCCGACGGTCGAGCGCGGGTTGCGCGAGGTGGATTTCTGATCGATCGAGATCGCCGGTGAAAGGCCCTCGATGTAGTCGACGTCCGGCTTCTCCATCTGGCCGAGAAATTGGCGTGCGTACGACGACAGCGACTCGACGTAGCGGCGTTGCCCCTCGGCATAGATGGTGTCGAAGGCAAGCGAGGACTTGCCCGACCCGGAGAGCCCCGTCACGACGATGAGTCGGTTGCGCGGCAGAACCAGGTCGATGTCCTTGAGGTTGTGTTCGCGCGCGCCCTTTATGACGATCGCGTCGAGGCCGGTTGGCATGCTAGAACGTACTAAACCGTTGGCTCACCCTTGAGTTTCATGTACTCACCAACTACGACCAGCGTGCCGTACACCACTGCCGCCTGCTGCACCACCGCCGCGATCAGCCCGCCGAAAAACGGGGTGAGGTGCCCGAACACGCTTCCGACCGCCAAGCCCACCATCGAGACCACGATGATGAGCAGCACGAGCACCAGCGTCGGAACGAAGCGTTGCGTTGCCATCTGGGTGGAATCTGCGATCGCATCGGTCGCGCTGTGCCCGCCCAAGATCACGCTCGGCATCACGTAGATGAAGAACAGCATGAATGCCAGCAACGACAAACCGAACGTGACCAGCGCCAGCGGCACCGCGATCACGCTCAGCAGAATCAGCAATAACGTCGCCGCCAATGCCGCCGGCCAGCAACGCCCAAACGCCGACCAGCCGTCGGCGAGCGTTCCCTTTCCAGTGGACCACACCGCGCCGGCCATTCCGGTAACGAAGATCGTTTGCACGACCGAGACAAACACGATTGCAAAGACGGTAGCGGCGATGCTTAGCCCAACGCTCACGTAACCGACGTTGGCGTTGCCGCTCGCGCTGCCGATGACGAACGCCCCCAGCAGTGCAGCGAGTGCGAAAAAGATCAGCGTCACCACGGCGAACGCGGCCACGAGCCCGGGAACGACCAAGATCGGGTTAGCCAGCAGAAGTTCCCACGCGCGTTTGAATGTCGACTCGAGACCAAGGACGGGTTGCTCGGCTTGCATTGCAGACGTCTCCTCTAGGTCGGCTCGCCCAGTAGTACCGC